>JABMPI010000072.1 GCA_013203755.1 Bacteroidota bacterium | reverse complement strand
GGCGTGTAAAGTAAATTGGCTCACAACAATCACATCTCCATCAACATCCTGAACCGACAAATTCATTACCTCGTTTTCATCTTCAAATATTCGAAGTTGAACAATTTTTTTTACCAACCAGTCAATGTCTTCCTCTTTATCGGCGTTTTCTATTCCAACCAAAATCAATAATCCTTTATCAATTGAAGCAATTCCTTTGCCCTCAACAGTTACAGAAGCACTTTTTACTTTTTGAATTACAACCCTCATTTTTCGTATTTTTCTATGGCTAATATAAAAATTCAAACTGATTTTTCATATGAAAAAAATTGTTTGTTTTTTAAGGTATCATATGGAACTCGCTTTTAATCATCCTCCTGTATGCAAGAAATTTTACATGCTCGTTTCATCTTTTTATATTTTGTTTAGTTTTGTTGGTATTACTTTTTAACAGAATATGATTTCTAAATGAAAAAAATCAGAATATTACTCCTCATACTTATATTACCTTTTCCTATATTTGCCCAAAATGCATCCTTAAAAGGGAAGGTGGTTGATGCTGTAAACAACGAGCCCCTGCCCTTTGTAAATGTATTAGTTGCAGGAACTTCACTGGGTACCGTAACCGATGTTAACGGTAATTTTCTACTAACCGGCTTAGCCCCTGGTTTTGTTCGCGTTGAAGCATCTTTTGTAGGCTACAAACAAGCCATTTCTTCTGAAGTTGAAGTTAGCCGTGCAAACACCAACTATATTGAAATTGCACTTGAGAAGCAATTAGAAGAGTTGGAAGAAATTACCGTCACCGCATCTCCCTTTAGAAAAACAGTGGAGAGCCCGGTTTCTTTGCGGACTATTGGAATTGGAGAAATTGAAAAAAGTCCGGGAGCTAATCGCGATATTTCTAAGGTAATCCAGTCTTTTCCGGGCGTTCAATCCACACCGGCTTTCCGAAATGATGTAATAATTCGTGGTGGTGGTCCATCGGAAAGTCGTTTTTATTTAGATGGTGTTGAAGTACCATTTATCAATCACTTTGCCACACAAGGTGCTTCGGGCGGGCCGGTTGGAATTATCAATGCAGATTTTTTGCGTGAAGTAAATTATTATGCGGGTGCTTTTCCTGCTAACCGTGGCAATGCTTTAAGTGGAATTTTGGAATTCAACCAAATTGATGGAAACAAAGATAAATTGAAGTTTCAAGGCACTTTGGGAGCTTCGGAAATTGCAGGAACTATGGAAGGTCCGCTGGGTGAAAAAACAACATTTGTGGTTTCAGTCCGACGTTCGTATTTAAAGTTTCTTTTCAGCCTAATTGAATTGCCTTTTTTACCCACTTTTAACGACATGCAGTTCAAGGTTAAAACACGTATCAACAAAAGAAATGAGCTCACTTTTATTGGTTTGGGTGCCATCGATGTATTCGATTTAAACATGGGAATTGAAGACCCCGACGAACAGCAAAAATATATTTTAAGTCAGATTCCGGTTAACGAACAGTGGAATTATACAATTGGCGGGATTTACAAACATTTCAGCAATAACGGCTACCACACATTTGTGGCCAGCCGAAGTCACCTAAATAATGGTGCTTACAAATATTTCGATAACGATGACAGTTCAGAAGAAAACAAAATTCTGGATTATTCTTCGGAGGAAATTGAAAATAAATTGCGATTAGAAAACACTTTCAACATAGATGGTTTTAAACTTAATGTTGGAGGAAACGTTGATTTTGTAACCTATAAAAATGCAACCGAACAACAGCGATTCTACGATGACAAAATTTTGTATGTGAATTACAGAACCGACTTAAATCTGATAAAATGGGGAATATTTGGACAAATAAGTAAAAATATTTTTAATGAAAGATTGGCACTTTCATTTGGTTTAAGGGCAGATGCAAACAACTATTCAAAAAGTATGAATAATATGTTTCAACAGTTTTCTCCACGTTTTTCTGCATCTTATCGTTTAACCAATAAATGGAGTTTAAACTTTAATACTGGTAAATATTACCAAATGACATCGTACACAACGCTTGGGTATAAACAGGATGAGGTACTTGTAAATAAGGTAAATGACCTGAAATATATTTCGGTGAATCATCTGATTGGAGGTATAGAATATAGGCCTTCGTCGACCGTGCAATTTACAGGAGAAGCTTTTTGGAAGGGATATTCCAAATACCCATTTTCGGTGAAAGACAATATTAGTTTAGCAAACAAAGGTGCCGATTTTGGTGTGATTGGCGACGAAGAAGTGATTTCGGGTTCAAACGGTAGGGCTTATGGAAGTGAATTTCAGGTTCGCATGAACTCGCCAAAAGGGTTTAATCTCAACTTATCGTACACATTGGTTCGCAGCGAATTCGACGATGGAAACAATAATTACATAGTATCCAGTTGGGATTCGCGCCATTTATTAAACATCACCACCACCAAAGATTTAAAAAACGGATGGAGAGTTGGCGGGCGCTGGAGATTAGTGGGTGGATTACCCTACACATCCTGGGATTTGGAGCAAAGTTCGTTGGTTGAAGCATGGAATGTTAGAGGCGGACCCTATCTCGATTATTCACAATTGAACGCACAGCGGTTTGCACCTTTTCATAACCTAGATTTACGAATTGACAAATCGTTTTATCTGGAAAAATTAACGGCTAAGTTCTACATCGACATTCAGAATCTATACAACTTTCAGGCTGAACAACAAGATATTGTGGTACGTGCTGAAGACGTAAACGGCAACTTTATTTTAACCGATAACGGAACTCGTTATGTATTAAATACAATTGGAAACACTATAGGAAATGTGTTGCCAACAATTGGGATAATTATTGAGTTCTAAAGTTTTATACCAATTAAACATCAAAATGAACGATAAAATCTTTGTCTTTTTAAGTTTATCTTCTTTGAAAAATTATTCCGTATCCCTGCTATGCAAGAATTTTTACAAATTGCTAAACGTTAAAAATACTTTGGTTTTATATAACTCATTATGAAATTCAATTGGTATTACTCCAAATTCATTCCCTGTTCCTGCATTTTATTCCACATTTTTTTGAATTTCTCCAAAGAAGGCTGGTCGGCATCTACAACATTATGTAGAGCTTTTCCTTGCAATACAAGTGGTGTTTCGCTGGTTGGAAAATATTTCTTTAATTCATTTTTTATTTGAACGAATTGTTGTTGCTCTGCCAGGTTATCCCATTCGTTTGGGTCGTTTTCGTGGTCGTATAATTCTTCCGAACCATCGAAATAAACGGTGTATCTCCATTTGGAAGAACGTAGCGAATAGTTGCCACGACCCCAGGTTGTGAGGGTTGGATTTTCACGACCCGATTCCGGATTTTTGAGCAATTCCATTAAGTCCAATCCATCACTATAATCCGGTTTTTCAATTCCGGCATAACTTAATAAGGTTGGGTAAATATCGATTAGCGAAACCGGAGCATCGCAAGCCTTTCCATTCGATTTGGTATTGCGCGGATCCAAAATAATAAACGGAACTCGTGTTGCTTCTTCCCACAGCGAAAACTTACGGTGACTTCGTTTTTCTCCAAAATGGTAACCATGGTCGGACCACAACACAATTATCGTATTGTCTTTGTACTCGCTATTATTCAGAGCATCTACAACGCGCCCCACATTTTCGTCGGTGTATGCATTGCAAGCCAAATAAGCACGAATCCAGTCTTCCCAGGTATCTTTTGTACGGTTTCTATAATCATCATTTAATTTAGCATTACTACGCGCAGCCCACGGTAAGTCAGCCAAATCATCTTCTTTAATCGGATTTTTTTGAATCTCCTCTCGAGGAAACATGTCGAAGTATTTTTTAGGAGCCACAAATGGCAAATGCGGTTTTATAAAACCTACGGCAAGGAAAAACGGTTGGTCGTGTTTCCGTTTCAAAACATCAACTCCAAATAAGGAAATGTTATAATCGATATGATTCTCAAGCGGTGAAAGCGAGGGTCTGGCACACATTTTTCCAAATTTTTTGCTACCCGCTCCCTGTGTTGAATCTACCACAGGATCGGGCAATTCATTCAATTTTGTATTTATGCTTTCCGTAAATTCCCGGGAATCGAACATTTCGATGGATTCCTTACTCATATTTCCATGATGAATTTTACCTGCACCAAAAGTATTGTACCCATTTGCCTTAAAAATCTCCATTAAACTTTTATGTTTTTCGAAGAATTCGGGATTCATTTTGGGGCGATCATAAAATGGATAAAGTCCTGAATTGTGTGGTTGCATTCCGTACAACAAAGCGTTTCTACATGGCGAACATGCAGGTGCCGGAGTGTGGGCATTGGTAAACAGTACTCCTTCTCCAGCCAGCTTATCTATATTTGGTGTTTTGGCCTGCGGGTGTCCGCCGAGAACTCCAACCCAGTCGTTCATATCGTCGATGGCGATAAATAAGATATTGGGTTTCGACATACTAAGCTCAGTTGATTTTGACTGACTTTTTTCTTTTTGGGCGCAGGAAATTGACAATGCAAAAATAAGAATCATATAAATTAAAATTCTCATTCTTGAAATGACAGTATTATTTAAGAATATCTGATAATTCATTTCTCCAATTTATTAATACCCGGGAACTACCTCCAAATTTGTTTTAGCAATTTCTTTCCCCGGATGTTCGACTTTTTTACCCGGTTCGCGATAAACCCAGGGTTGCCACAACTCTAAAACATGTTCCCACTCTTCAAGTGTCCGGGTTGGGTAATCTGCCTGCCAACCGCTGGTTTTAAATTCAGATGTAACACCTTTATCTTTTATCACATTTTCACGCCAGTTGTTCAGCTCCTTTAATAACTCCTCTTTAAGTTTTTTATAATCAGAGTTATCTGCTAAATTATTTAATTCATACGGATCGTTTATCATATCATACAACTCAAACTCTGGCTTTGTTGCTGCCATAAAAGCGGCTTGTTCCGGAGGCATTTCACCTTTCATATTCAATACGTTCAATTCAGCTAAAACAGGGTAACTTGTTTCTTTGTAGCGGTTAAACTGACAATATGCACGCTCCGGCATTAGGTTATGAATGAGTTTAAACTCCTTTGAACGAATAGCACGCATTGCATCATGTGTTTCGTCCATTTTATCACGGGCAGCAAAAATATATTTTCGATTGTCTGTACTTTCATCCAAAAGATTTTTCCCTTGTAAAGGATGTGGTGGTGTTATTCCGGCTGCATCTAAAATGGTTTTTGAAATATCGATGGTAGTAACCATATTATCGTTTACCTGTCCGGATTTTATTTTTCCCGGCCAGCTCACCATAATTGGAACCTGAATTCCTCCATCGTACAAAAATTGTTTCCCACGAGGCATACAACGACCATTGTCACCAATTATAAACACCAAAGTATTTTCTGCTATACCTTCATCTGCCAAACGTTGTAGAACTTCGCCAATTTGTTTGTCAACCAACTGAGCACTTTCCAATCCGTTTGCCCAATCGCGTTTTGCAAGGTCGGACTGTGGGTAGTACGGTGGTAATTGTACTTTGTCAATACTAATTGGATTTTCAGGATCGCGATTCCATTTTCTATGCGTTCCACCAAAAGTAAGCTGTGCATAAAATGGCTGTCCTTCTGCACGTTCGCTCCAGTCTTTTCCCTGAAAAACCGGGCGATCTAAAGTATAGTTTAAATCTGTTTTTCGGCTGGCCATAAAACAGGTGAAATATCCTGCCTCTTCCAATAAATGTGTAATTGGCTTTATTCCATACGGAAGTGGCTGTTTCTCATAATCAGGCTCTTTTGTGCGATGTTGATTACCACCAACATAGTTTTGATGAAATCCGGTCATCATTGCCGAGCGCGAGGGCGAGCAAACCGGAGCAGTGCAAAAAGAGCTTGTAAATCGGATTCCTTGTTCGGCAAATTTATCGATGTTTGGAGTTTGAACGCCGGGTTCTCCATAACACGAAAGTTGATAGCCCCAGTCTTCCATCATAATCCAAACGATATTAGGTTTTTGTTCGGTTGCTTTTTCTGAACAAGAAAAAGGGAATGCTGCTAATAATGCAACAACTACTAATCCTGCAATTTTTTTCACTTTCATAATATTATTGTTTTATAATTTCGGTTCTGTTTATAGAATGACGGTTCAGAACCGTTTCTCCACTATTTAAAATTCCATTTAATGCATTGTTTCGATATTTACTACTTGCATCGTAGAATTTTTCTGACAAATCTACTTTGGAAAGTAAAATTCCTGGTTCATTTTCAGGAAGTTTATTCTGAATTAATCCATTGGGTGTAATAAAATGACATGGCCAGCTTTCTTGTGCTGAAGAGTTGGTTAGCGAAATGTAAAAATAATTTGTAGCCGCCCGGGCTTGCGAGGTGATTGGCATTATTACCGGATGGATGCTCCCTTTTTTCTGGTGAGCATTATAAAACGAATGGAAAATTAAATCGGTATCTAATTTTTTATATTCGCGGTACAATTCAGGAAAACGAACATCGTAACAGATTAACAATCCGCACTTCACACCGTTTAATTGAAAATTTACAAAATGATTCCCAGGTGAAAAATGATTTAAATCGCCGGATGTACAAAATCGTTTATCATACCGATCAACAATTTCCCCTTCAGAATTAATTACGTACAAACTATTGTGTGGTTTAATCCCTTCGCTTAATCGATGAATTGACCCCAAAACAACCCAGATTTTTAGTTGTTTTGCTAAACTTAAAATAGAATCTGTCTTTTCGTAAAGCATATTCCAATCAAAATTTTCCAGTGTTTTTAAATCACTTCCCGGATATCCGGATAAAGCACATTCTGCAAACTGAACAATATCTGATTTTTTTAATTTAGCTTCAATAATCTGGTTTTTTATCCAGTTATAATTTTCCTCTATTTTAGCCAAAACCGGAAATTGACAGGCGGCAACTACCATTTTTCCACTTTGAGAATAGGTTGTATTTTGCGCTTCTGTTTCATAAAATACAGAACTTAAAAACAATATCAGTACAAAAATAAATCTGCTCATTTTATTTATTTTTAAACATTACTCTTCTGCCCTAAAATCAAACCACAATTTTATAGGATAATTTTCATCTCCCCGATGGCTTTTAAACATTCCCTTTTCACTCATTGGTCCCATTACATCTGCTTTTTGAAACTTGGTTCCAATGGCTGTAATTTCGTATAAAAATGAAAGATCACCCGCTGGAAATAAAGGTGCAACACCTCCTGAAATAAGTTTTGGATTTTCCGGTGTAAACAATTGAAAAAACAGGTTTGGGGTTTCTGTGATAATTGTAATCGGCGATTCTGTAGTTTCCAATTTCGCCCAATATAAATTACCGTGGTAACCTTTAAACTCAGGGTAAATTAATTCATTAAAACTTTCACCTGTAACTGTATTGTTGTACGCTTTTTCCCAAACACCCATATTACTTCCTTTAATACGGTTTTTCCAAACACGATAAGGTCCGCGCCCCATCCAATTTACTGCCCGGCAATTCTCTTCAGGATAATTAAAAGAGATACCCACAAAGTCAACGTCATTCATTTTTTGCTTTAGCTGAGTAGCTTCAATGTACAACAATCCATTTTTATTTAATATCCATTTTATTTTACTGGGGTAGCCGTTATTGGAGACATTAAACTCAAAATTTCCTGCTGAATTTAGTACCCATTTCGTTTCAAGAATTTCTGCTTGTGCACCAACCGGAAAGCCACCTGTAAACGAAACTGCCCCGTTATTATTTTTCACATTTTGAATAGTTCCATCCTCTTTATTAAACGAAACAGAAACACCATTTGCTGCTGCTGTTACCAAATTCCCTGATTCAGTAAGCTGAATTTTACTTTCATTGGAAGAGAGCAATTTAATTAATTCTGCTGCCTTTTCGTAGGGTTGAACCACTGGCCAACTCCAGGTATACAATTCATTCCCATTTGGATCTGTTGCTGTAAATAAAAACAAATCAGCCTTTTGCAGTACGTCGCCACAATCAATTTTTACCGCCGACATTTCGCCGGGTTCAGTATCCGGGCTTACAACTTTCTCTGAAGCGAGTATTTCATTTGCCACACCAATTCCGGTTTTCACCAATTTCCAGGTAAACGAGCATTGATTTAAATTGGTGTAGGTATATTTATTTTTCAGCAACAATCTACCATTCCACTTTTTATTGATGGTTACCGGATCAATCTGAACGGGTGACCAAATCTCTTTTATAGTATAAAAACTGCCCTCCTTTTCGCGATGCGGCCCAAGTATTCCGTCGGGAGCGTGGTTGCCATCCGAATCGTAAACCGTACCTTCTTTATCTGTTCGCAAAACAGCTTCGTCGGTAAATACCCACATAAAAGCTCCGGCTAACAAAGGAGTAGCTTCATAAGTACGCCAGAAATCTTCGAGGCCTGCACCCAATCCACCATCGTACAAACCATGCATAAACTCTGTTGCCATAAATGGATCATTTCCATTATGGTTTCTTCCAATTCCATTATTGAAATCGGGATAGTGGTGGGTTTCTGCTCCATTTCGGAGCAACCAGGGATAAATTACCGGACGTTTTTGAATGTCCCAATTATAAAACCACTTTTCGTTGGCAAAATCCCAACCTCCTTCATTTCCGAAATCCCAAATCACAACAGAGGGATGATTTTCATCTTTCAAGATAGTTTCGTGAATTAGTTTTGGTCCAACAATTGTGTCGTAACCTTTTTGCCAACCAGCCACTTCATCCAGTACTAAAATACCCAGTGAATCGCAAATATCTAAAAATCGTTTATCGGGAACGTAATGCGAGCAACGAACCGCATTCATGTTCATCTCCTTTATTAACTGCACATCTTCCAAAAGATTTGCTTCACTTAAACAGCGTCCGGTTTCGGGATAAAACGAGTGACGGCAAACACCTTTGAAAAGCACTTTTTCGTTGTTAATATAATATCCGTCGTGTTTGCGTAATTCAACGGTACGAAAACCAATTCTTTCGGTAACTTCATGAAGAACTTCATTACCTTTTTTTAAGGTGAACTTTATATTATACAAAGTGGGCCACTCCTGGTTCCATGACTTTACATTTTCAAATTTCCCCGAGACATTAGCTTCGGCAATCCCTTTTTCGATTTTAGTATGAACTGTTTCTCCAATTTTATTCCCATCTAAATCATATAAATCAACATCAATTGTAAATTCCGATTTCCATGAATTAAAAACGATTAATGAATTAAAAGAACCATCACCTTTGGCATCAATTGCCGTTCTATTCATATGAATTTCTGGAAGAGCTTCTAAAAATACCGGACGATAAATTCCTCCAAAAATCCAGAAATCAGACTCCCGTTCTGCACGGTTAACGGAAGCATCTCCAGAGTGTTTGGCAACATCTACTTCCAGCAAATTGGTTTTGCCGTATTTTACGAGTTTAGAAATATCGTATTTGAAACGGTTAAAAGCTCCCTGATGAATTGCTCCGGCAGTCTTTCCATTAATTTTTACTTTGGTGTCAGTCATCGATCCATCAAAAACAATGTTGATAGTTTTACCTTTCCAATGGGCTGGAACTTCAAATTCATATTTGTATAAACCGTGTTCCTTGCCTAATTTTAAGTCTTTATTTTTCCAATCGTGACCATAATTATAGGTTCCAAAACCTTCCAGTTCCCAGTTTGATGGAACATCTATTTTTGTCCACTCGCCACTGTTCATTCCATCGGTACAATAGAAATCCCACTCTACAGTGTTGGCTGCATCGGTTCCGGAAAGGAAGATCGTTTCGGTTTTTTGTGAAAAAAGAGTAGATGAAAATAATAGAGATAAAACAAAAAGGTGTATGGTTTTGTATTTCATTTTTATTGGTTTAAGTAATAAAGCATAAATTTACATATAAATTTATACGAATCAAGGGTTGAAACCATTTCGCAGTTTTCACTGGATATTTTTTAATAATGGATTGCTTCGTTTGCACTTACCAATGACAGATATTAAATTGCTTGTCATTTCGACGACGTAGGAGGAGAAATCTCTCTCTTAATAAACAAAGCCAATTAGTATGTCATGCTATTCGACAGACATCTCCCCTAAATTTTAGGGAAGAATACAAGGAAATCCCTGCGGAATTATTTTATTAAAGGAAAAAAGCTAAAAACATGGTAGTAGAGTTTTTAGCTTTTTTAAATGTGGGTTAATAAGAATTGCTCATGCAACTCTAAACTTAGGGATTGTTACAAAATAACTTCCCCATTCAGGCTTGCTCTTTTTACTTTTTACTTCGTTATAAAAACATTAAATAAGCTGTGGCTATTCGCAGTTTTTATACCTTGTAAAAAACAAAAATAGCATCGCCTGTTCTGTCCAACTTATTTCGTAATAATCCCTTAT
>JABMPI010000733.1 GCA_013203755.1 Bacteroidota bacterium | reverse complement strand
TCTTTTGCCGAAATAATTGAACACACCGGAACTTTGCCTATTCCTCCGTATTTAAACCGCGAAACGGAGGAAGCTGACGAAGAAACTTACCAAACTGTTTATGCTAAAATTGATGGATCGGTGGCAGCACCCACAGCCGGATTACATTTCACAGAAAATATATTTAACCAACTTGCCAAAAAGAACATTTCAACCAATGAAATTACTTTGCATGTGGGTGCCGGAACATTTGAACCTGTAAAATCGGAAACCATTTCGGGGCACAATATGCACCACGAATCGGTGATTATTCCAAAAAATATTATTGAAAGATTTATTGAAAACCATGATAAAATAATTGCCGTTGGAACAACTTCGGTACGTTCGCTGGAAAGTTTGTATTGGATTGGTTTGCAATTAGAAAATAATAATTTTAATTCAAGCACTTTGGAAGTTAAACAGTGGGAACCTTATGAAAATGAAGCCAAAATTGATACTACAAAAGCACTTCAAAACATTGTTGATTACCTGAATAAAAATAATCAAAACGAGATTCAGTTTTCAACGCAAATTATAATTCTTCCTGGTTACGATTTCAAAATAATCGGTGGAATGTTTACCAATTTCCACCAGCCACAAAGTACGCTGCTTTTATTAATCAGTGCATTTATTGGTGAAAAGTGGAAAGATGTTTACGAGTATGCACTTGCCAACAATTTCCGTTTTTTGAGTTATGGAGATAGTAATTTGTATTTAAAGTAAAATTACAATTTCCTGCAAGGTTTTATTCCAAGCCACGTCTCTTTTTTCAAACCGCTTGAAATTAAAGAATGAAGTCAGAATCGAAATTTGCATTTCCCAGTAAAAACTTCCGCAAGCTTCTTGTTGCAATTTTTGCGTTGGTCAGTTTTTCATCGTTTGCTACGGAAAACAAAGGCTTCGACAATGAAATTAGTTTATTCAAAATTGAAAGAAATCGCGACTGTGATGAAGTGATTTATAATGTGAAAATTACTGATAACAGAATACGCCGATGCAAAAATCCGCTTCATATTTTCTGGCAATTGAATTCTGGAAACAGCGAAACAAAACCGTTAACACTCATTCAAAAAAAATACGGTTATGGAGTTAATATTACAAAAGAGTTGCCAAATGAAATTCATTTTACAATTGCAGCCCTCCCCAACCAGCCCTTTATTGTAAAAGAAATTAAAAGCGGAACATTGAAAGCATTCACCAATATTGACAATCAGGAAATAGCAGTGAACTCAATCTCTATTTCGTTTGTTGAAGGAACTAAATGGACAGCCGAGATATCGTATGTTCAATTAAATGGTACAGACGCGGATACAAATAAAGAGATTGAAAAAATTATTCAACCATAAAAAGCCCGTTACAACAATTTAACATCAATATATTTCACTTTAAAATCAACAAAAAAAACCTTTTACAACAGGAATGAAAAAAGTAATAAAAGAAAATTTACAGCAACTTACCGACTTGCTCAACAGCATTTCAGAACAGCAGTACACAAAGCAAATTGAAATCCTATCCGATTCAACAATTGGCCAGCACTTTCGGCACATTATAGAATTTTACAAAACTATTCTAAATGCCACCAGTAACTCTGTTTGTTATGATAACCGAAAGCGGGACAAACGGATTGAAAATTCTCCTGCTTTTACAATAAAAACCATAGAACTTATTTTGTTGGAAGTAGAACAATTAAACGAAAATCAATTGCTGTGTTTAGAAGCTGATTTCACTGAAGATGGCAGCGGTAAAAAACAAATTAAAAGTTCAGCTGCCCGCGAAATGGCTTACTGTCTGGAACATAGCATTCACCATCAGGCATTAATTAAAGCCGGATTAATTTCAATGAATTTGAAACAATTGGTAAACGACAAGTTTGGAGTTGCCTATTCAACCATTCAATTTCAGAATAATATATGTGCACAGTAACTTACATTCCTCCTCAATCGGAAAATAATTTTGTACTAACTTCCAACCGAGACGAGAAACATTTTCGTGCAACGATTCCGCCAAAAGTGTATGATTTAAATGGAATTTCGGTTTGCTACCCAAAAGATACTTTAGCAGGAGGTTCGTGGATTGCAATTAATAATAAAGGAAGAATTGTTTGCCTGTTAAATGGTGCTTTCGAAAATCACGAAAAAGAGTCACATCACACACAAAGCAGAGGACAATTACTTTTGCAATTGGCTGCCTCAGAAAAAGATTCTCAAGATTATTTCAATGAAAAAGAATTGAAACATACCGAACCTTTCACCCTTATTACGATTGATATTCAAAACCAAAACATAAAATATTTTAGTGAATTTATTTGGGATGGAACAAACAAACATTCCCGATTATTAGAGCAAACGACACCATATATT
>JABMPI010000732.1 GCA_013203755.1 Bacteroidota bacterium | reverse complement strand
GTCTCATAATTATTCTATATTTATTGTTGTAAAAGCAATTCCTTCGTACGGACTAAAAACGCCTCCTTCGTATAAACACCCCAGCATATTTTTTTTGATTAAAGTTATATCGGAATATGCGGAGGCACCGGAGTTCAATGTTTTTTCCGTTTGCCAGGTTTTACCCAAATCTTTGCTTGCTTTCAAGGTCATTTTTGTCCGGCTGTTTGTGCTTGCCGGATTTAGAAAATACATGGTTTGGTTTTCTTCAGAAAAAAGCAAACTTGCCTGACAAATGGGTTCAATTAATGCTGAGTCAGCTTGAATGTTTGACCAGGCCAAACCGCCGTCATCACTCCAACTTATTTTACGAGACTTTTGTGTGCGGTCGTAGTTTCGCATGTTCAACAGAAGTTTGCCGTCGGGCAATTCTGCAATGGTACATTCATTTACCTGATCTTGTGGAGTAGTTCCCCCCAGTTGCCAGGTTTTCCCGTGGTCATCGGAGTAAATTGTATGCGAAAAGTATTTTCTGGTACCGGCTTCAATGTGATCGCATGGAATAACCAATCTGTTTTTATTTTCCCCTCGTATTAACTGAATTCCATGACAAGGCCCAGTCGCATACCAAGTCCAGTTTTCCTGTTTTGTTGAAGATGTAATTTCTTTCGGTGTAGTCCATGTTTCTCCTTCATTTGATGAAGAGGAAACAAACACGCGGCGTGTATCTTTACTTTTTTGACTAATAATATCGTGTTCGTGGTCGCTGCCTAAATTCCATGTCATCAACAAATGAACTTCGTCAGTTTCCGTGTCAACAACCGGGGCCGGATTTCCACAAACATTGTCGCCGTCGTTCCAAATTACTTTTATATTGCTCCATGTTTTTCCTTGGTCGTTGGAGCTTTTCATCACCAAATCAATGTCTCCAGTGTCGGAACTGCCTTTAACACGACCTTCGGCAAAAGCCAATAATTTTCCTGATTTGGTAGTTACAATCGCCGGAATTCGGAAGGTAGAATATCCGTCGGTTCCACTTTTAAAAATGTAGTTTAACTCTTTGTGTTGCTGAATAATTTCTTCTATTGGTATAATCTGAAAGGTTAAGTCTGCCTGACTTCCTTCATACAAAATACCAACATGTTTATCGTCAATTTTTGTCATGCAAGAGTACCCTCGCCCGGCCAATTCATCCAGTAAAAGATTATATTCCGATGGCCATGTTTTTGCATTGTCGAAACTAATTTTAATTGTCATGTGGTTGCGGCGGTATTTAGAATTGGGATTACTAAACAAAACAACGTTCTGCAATTTTCCATCAATTAAAAATTCCTCTTTAATTAAACTTGCCATACAGTTTGGTTCTTGCAATGCACCACGCGATGTAAAATGTTTTTCCCACGTTTCCCCTAAATCTTTTGTGATATAAACCGAGCGCCCGTTGGTAGCCGATTTATCCTCACGGTTCAGGTCGTCTCGCATGTTAAGCATTAAACTTCCATCATTCAGTTCAATTACCTGTGCTTCTGTTGTATTTGGTTTTGCCCCTGTCCCAATCTCCCACTTTTTTCCATGGTTTTTGCTGTAAATAATGGTGGAATGTGGAATCTCATTTTCGTCTTTAAACTGAGCAGGGAATACCAACATTCCATCTTTTAAAGTAATTCCTTTGCCGGGACCTTGCAATAACAAATGCCATTTTGGGTCTTTTATTTGCGATGTAATATTTATTGGCTCCGACCAAGTTTTTCCATCATCTTCCGATTTTACTAAAACAAATTGACTGGTTTCTTTTGGTTCCATTCCTTGTTTCGATGCAAACCAATTGCGTTTCCCGGGGTGGCCGTGCGCCCAAACTGCTGCCACCCAAATGGTGTTGGTTTCGCGGTCTACCAAAACCGAAGGGTCGCCAATTCCATTTTCTATATTTGATAAACCACCCCACTCGCCCATATCCATAATTACTTCCATCGGTTCCCATGTTTTTCCACCATCTGTGCTGCGGTTTATTCCAATGTCAACATCTTCCTGCAAATCGGTTGCACTGTTTCTGCGGATGTCATAAACGGCAATTAAAGTTCCATTATTTGTGGTTGCCAATCCCGGAATTCGGTAGGTGTCAACTCCATTGTCGTTGTGTTTGCGCAAAGCTATTCCCAATTTTTTTGAGATTGGAGGAGATATTATTTCAGGTTTAATTTCTTTTTTGTTAATTATTAAACTCAAACAATTGGCGCTCAATTCATTCAAAATATTTGCATTTTCCTTCAATTTAAACGAAATCCAAAAATTGTTTGTTCCTTCTGCAAGTTTTTGAACTCCAGATATTTTGACAAGTTTATTCGGTTTTTCCGGTGTTCCAAACAGAATGCCATCTCTTAAAAATGGTTTGTCTTCAGAATAAAAAATACTTAGTTCTTTAATATCGTTTTGAATATCAGTACCATTTATTTCAACGCCAATGTTTTGTAGCGAAACTGGATTTTTTTTGCCCGTTGTTTCAATTTGAATTCTGAAAATTGGATTAACCTCTTTTCCTTTTAAAACTGGAGTCTTAAATTCATGGACAGTAACCGATTCAATTTTCATCTGTTGTGCAAAAACATTGCCCGAAATAAAAATAATCAGTAATAACAGGATCGAAAAAAGTTTAAATGGACTCATAGTAACGATGACTCTTAGCTTTTCAAATTATAAAATATTGGCTAAAATAATCAATGTTACAGAAGAATGTATTTAAAACTGTATTAAAGTAAATCCAAAAGTAAATGGAGTAAGTACCGGGCCTTTATTTTCTTTAAAGAGAGGCGTAATTTCGTAAGTTGCAAAAATATTAATCCAGCGGTAACCAGTGCGAAACATGAACCCGTATTTAAAATCGTGCAAGGAATAGTGGTCTGGTACTTTTAGCTTTTCTTTTTGATCTGTTCTGTATTTAATTTTTGTGTTGCTACCAAGTCGATATCCAAAATACAACCCACCTGAAACATAAAGACGATTGTTGTAATGATTTATTGGAATTTGCATTTCAGCAAGTAAAGGAATAGTAAGCGAAACGAGGGAAAATTTCGATTTTTGGTTGTCGTTAAAAAATAATTTTTTTGGAAAAATTACATCGCTATTATTTCTCTCAATGGTTGTATTTTGGTCGAGCCGGTAGCTTTGAAAATGAATTCCTAATCCGGTAACCAATCCCAGGGTATTGTGATTGTGTTGCAAACTAATGCTTTGCTGAATAACATTCATGTAGAGTGAATTGGACTTGAAAACATCATTGTTCATAAAGTCTGAGTTGTATCCCAAATAATCTTTATTTAGCAGTGCATTAAATCCAAAATCCACTCCGGCCCAGTGTCCGGTAAATTTGTCTTGCCAAAAGTTGAATCCATTTTGGGCAATTGCTCTAACATCAATTTTGCGAAGTATTTTTTCAGGATTTTCATCAATTGGAATAATTGTATCTGTTTCTTGTGCAGATACAATATAGAAGGTTGATACGAACAAAATGGCCGTAGCAAACAAGATTAAAAGATATTTATTTGTTTTCAATGGCATAGTAAAATCAAATATTCGGTTTGTGTATAGAATATTATTGTTTAACAAATTTAAACTATTAGGGTTGAAATAACATTGAAAATAGAGTAAAAAATGGAATTCATAAGTGGATTGATCTAAATTATGATAAAAGTTGCTTAAGTTAAGATTAGCCAAGGTAAAGTGTTAATTGCCTGAATTTCATTTTAAAAGCGTAGCTTTGCAGCCATATTATTATAAGAATTTGAATGACATTATTTAAAGAAATGGGACTCAGCACCGAAATTCAATCAGCGATTGAAGAACTTGGTTTTGAGCAACCTACTCCGGTGCAGGAGAAAACAATTCCATTTTTATTGGAAAGTAAGCAGGACATGATAGCTCTGGCGCAAACAG
>JABMPI010000731.1 GCA_013203755.1 Bacteroidota bacterium | reverse complement strand
GCTCAATAGAATTAAAGAGCAAATTCTTTTTGACCTATTTCAAATTATTAATTTTTGCAAACTATTATTTTTCCAAAAATTAAACCCTCAAAATATCTGGCTTTTTAAGGTTTGACTATTTAAATGAAATCAAAAATAACAAAATGAATCTAAAATATAATTTATTCTCATTACTTTTTAATAAATCAAAGACGACAATAGTATTTGGATTTAAATGACAACTTTCTACCTGGGGATATTTTAACATTAATAATCCTTATCAGCTTTATTTTGGAGGCTGATATATTCCACAGACAAAGCTGTTAACGCTACCATAAAAACGGAAATCTTTCTGAATATGAATACAAAAACAGTTCCGCTGGGGTTGGAATAAAAGAGTTTCCTGAATCAGAAAAGCTTATAAAAACTCCCAGTCTAATACTCACAAAAAGCAAAATATCCGATGGCTATTATATTACAGCCCATTTATCCAATAATTCATAAAAGGTTGATTATTATATAGGAAATCTGAATGGTGGGAAATATCTAACGAAGGAATTAAAAGGATGCAGGTAGAAAACGAATTTAGTGGAATTGCAGTTTACAACAAAAAAAACGTAACCATTACTGCTTTTTATTCAACCTACTACAAGCTAAATATCTCATTTCAAATACAACTAACCTATAATCATTAAATTAGCAACTACCATTCGAATCGCCATCTTTAAAATATATTTGCGTATTTATACGCATAAAATTCAGTACAAACACTCTTTTACAGCACATTGAATTTCCATTACTTTGAGAGTAATAATAAGAATCAATGAAACGAACAACAATACATACGAAATATTGTCCCAAACAATATAATATGCAATTGAATCCACTCAAAGTATCTCATTATCTAAATTTCCACACATTCTGTCCTCAAAGTAATTGTCTCTCCTTCAGGAATTTATGATACTTGCATGAGATATTTTACGGATCATCCGTAAATAAAGGGAGTCCGGGTCAGGGCTCCTTTTCGTTTTATATAGAAACCAGATTATTTTTTATTGCAAATACTACCAAGCCAGCAAGGTTTTTCGATTTTGTTTTTTCAAGTAATTTCCTCCGATAACCTTCAATAGTTCGAACACTCAAATTTAAATGATCGGCAATTTCAGCTGCAGTATTTTGTTTACAAATAAGATTTAAAACTTGTAACTCTTTTTCTGTCAATATTTCCTCAATCTCATACTTGCCCGATATTTTTCGTGCTACATTTTTCACAATTAATTCCGACAAATAATTTGAGAAGTAAAAATCTTCATTAACTACTTTTTTAAGAGCAAATTCCATTTCATCAGGATCTGCATTTTTTAGAAGATAGCCGTTAACACCCTCTTCAACCAAGTGCAGTACAACGTGTTCGTCATCTTCCATAGAAAGAATAATTATTTTTATTTCAGGATAAAGCAACCTAATCCTTTTTTGTGTTTCAATACCATCCATTTCAGGCATTCTAATATCCAGCAAAATTACATCCGGACGTGAATCCAGTCTCTCTAATAATTTCAACAATTCTACTCCATTAGCAGCTTCTAAAATTTCGCCAACAAAGTCAAAATCAGAGAGCAAGGCTGCAATTCCTTTTCTAAATAATTTATGATCATCAGTAATAACAACATTTATTTTCTTCTCCATAATCTACTTCTCTTTCTGCATATAAATAAATGCACCTGTTCCTTTACCAGGTTTCGAATTCATTCTAAATTCAGCCTTTAATAGTTGAGTCCTACTTTCAAGATTTTTCAGACCAAGACCAGTATTCATTTTTTCTTTCATGTTAAACCCTTTACCATTGTCAGCGAGTAACACTGCCAAATAATTTTCTGAAAAACGTACGTTCAATTTAATTAAATCGGCGCCAGAATGTTTAATCGCGTTATTTAACAATTCTTGTACAATCCTAAAAATAGCCAACTCATTTTCACTTTCGAATCGAAATTGCTCACCACTCTTTGTACATTCAATCCTCAATTCTTCCGATTTATTCACCCAATTTGCCAACTCTTTTAAAGCAAAAAACAGCCCTAATCTATCTAACGAAGGTGGTAAT
>JABMPI010000730.1 GCA_013203755.1 Bacteroidota bacterium | reverse complement strand
GGTTTAGGTTTCAGGTTGCAAGTTTCAGGTTTCGGGTTTTTTTACTTACGACTATTTTACCCCCAACCCCCAAGGGGGAGTTTGAAAGTGCTACAGTTGTATATTTCAAGTTTTTTTACTTACTACTTACGACTTTTTACTAACTACTCGCTACTAACTACTAATTACTATTGCTGGCTGCTTGCCCTTCGACTTCGCTCAGGGTGACAAGTTTGGCGTTACAAGTTTCAAGCTTTTTTACTTACGGCTAGCTACTCGGTACTCACTCTTGCTACTTATTTATTTGCCAGTATCCGCTTTTATCGCTGCCAATCCGTTTTATTATTCCGTTCTGTTTTAATTTATCTAAATCTCTTGCAATAGTTCGCCTTACAACATTCAGTTTAGTTGCCAATTTAGTTGTAGTAATAGCAGGTGTTTGCTTTATTATTTCTAATATTTTTTCTTTTCTGTTATCTGTGACATTATCTGTGACATTATCTGTGACATTAATTTTTTCTTTAAATAAAGTTACTTTAAACCCATTAGCTATCTCTTCGAAATGAGGTTGTTTTATCCCATAATCGCTGCATATATTAATGATTCGGTGGATACCGGAACCATATCTTTCAACAAGGCCAATTTCTTTGAAAGATTTAGCAATAAGTTTATTGCGGGTTTGCGAGGTGTAATTGTCAGAAAGTAAATTGTCAATTGTCAGGTTTCCAAAAAGTTTGCCGGGGTTGAAAAATTCTATGCGCTTGTCGAAAATTTTACCCTGTGAGATAATCCTTTATTCGATTTTTTATATACCGTTTTCCCCATGATGTTTTTAAATATTTTTCTCGATGGGTTGCATCTTGTTGGTTTAAACACCCTTCGAAATAAACTAACTTTAAAGGGATTCTGTTTTTAGTCGATTTTACTTTTCCATTATTATGCTGATTCAATCTATTCTTCAGATCTTTTGTATAGCCCGTATAAAACTGTCCGTCTTTTTCACTTTTTAATATATATATGTAGTGGTACATACTTTTAAAATTATGCTATCAGTTTCCTGAAATATCTAACAGGGTGAATAATACTATGGCTGCTATCTCTATAATCTCTATGAACGATCATATTAATCACAATTTCACGAATTGCGTCAAGGGGATAATCAAAACGTTCAGTACGTTGTGGCTCCCCGGTAATAATAAATTCAACCATCAGGTGCTTTTTAACGAAGCCGAGTATTTCTTCAACTTCATTAAAAAGGTCGGTATTTAAAGAAAGGCTATCGATAATCATGGTATCGCTTTTAAAGCGCCCTACCTGAACATCGCTAATCAGACAATGATCTTTTACAAAAAGTAAGTATCCTCCATATGTAATTTGGCTATTGCGGATTATTTCAAGTTTTGAAAGAAAATCGAGGGAAGAAAATTCGATTTTTGTTTGCGAGTTCTGCTCAATTTTTTGGATAAAATTATCTACTTTATCAAAAGAAATATGTTCTAAACTGTGATTGGGATCGGGATAAAAATCCCAGCTTGTATTGATGGTTTTAAGGTGTTCGTTGGCAATTTCATCAAGGTTCATTGAATGATTTGAATTGAGTACCCGCTTAAAATATTTTCCTTTGGTTGCCACAGGTTTAATGGGATATTCCTGGACGGAAAAGATAACGACTATTTTATTTTCTATTTCGATAAGTGCAACATCAGGGATTAATGCCGGGGAAGTTTTTTGTTTTATTTCGTTCACCCAGTTTTGAACTGATTCCTGATTAATTACTACTCCTGTTATTCCATTTTTATCGTTGATACCCACAACTACCTTTCCACCGTAGGTATTGGCAAAAGCAACGAGGGTTTCAATAAGCTCATTATTGAAACTACTTTTAAATTCAAGGTTTTCGCCTTCGCCTTGTGTTAGAATATCATGTAATTCAGTGATGGTCATTTGTTATTGTAGAATGAAGATGGGAAGTTTAGAGTTTAAAATAGGAGGTTACAAGTTGCAAGTTCAGAGTAAACAGTTCAAAGTTTCAAGTTTTTTTACTTACGACTTTTTACTAACTACTCGCGACTTGTTGAACCGTTTGCAGGATTTTCTCCAGTAATGGAAGTTGTAGATACAGGTGATTTAATTTGTTAATTGTTTCGTCAATCATCATCGGATACTCACGGGTTAAATCATTGCGAAGTTCGCGTAGCGACAGCCATATATCCGATGAATCAATTATCTGCAAACGTTCAAGGATATTTAAAATATCGCGAAATGGTTTGCCGGTAATGTCTTCCAGTAGAAATTCGAGCAAAAAGCGAAAGGTATTGTTACCCAGTTCATCCTGAAGTTTTGTAAAACGAAAAACCATCTGGTCGATGTTTCCAATGGAAGCTTCAGAAATAGAGTTGTATCTATCCACCGTAAGCGGGAATAAGTCTTCTGATTGGCTTGTCGCGTAATTAAGCCGTGTTCGGTGTATCAGGCATTTATCAATCGATGTTTGCAGGCGTTCCTTTTTTATTTGTTGATTGGTCGTCATATTTGGATTCCTTCTTTTTTAACTGCTGTAAAAATGCTGCTTGTTTGTTTCCCTGTATCAATCAACACGTCAATTTTTTGATCTCCAATTATTTTTTTAAGTTGAACCAGAAATTTAATCTTTAGCTGATATTGATTTTCGTCTTGATTAGTTGGATTGTATTGAATATATAAATCAATATCTCCGCCTCTTTTAATATCATCAATGCGCGACCCGAACAGTAAAGTTGTTGAATTTTCGCCAAAAACCATTTTGCTTACTTTTTTTATTGCATCTATTTCTGTCTGTTTTAAGCGCATAGTTCAAAATTAGGAAATTTTTTGTTATTAATTATCTATCTGTTTAGTTGTTTATTTGTTTTACCCTTTCCCAATGCTTTTTACTTCAAATCCAATCTCTCATTTGATTGGTAGAGGAAACCACCTCCCTCCTCTCCTCCTTGCAGGAGGAGAAAGTTTATAGTTATTATCCAATTTCCCCCTGTGGTTTCTCACTCTCCCAAATGAGCAATATAGGTTTATCTTTAAAAAAGTATTCCATCTTTTCATCTGTCATGGTAAGGTACATAATTGTACGTCCTATAAGTTTCTCTGCTTTCAGAACAAGCTTATCAATATAATCTGTATCCAACTCTTCGCCCACCAGTGCCATTTCTATTACATCTGAATCAACTCCCTTGGCAAAATCACCGGTAATATAAGCTGCTTTAAGATTACCTACTCTACTGGTTACATTATCAATAATTTGCTCAATACCTATTGTTTTACGTACAATCACTTTGAGCCCTTCGTAGAGGGGATGTTTTGTATTGGCTTTGTAAAACCTTTTGTTTCCTTCTAATTCCGAAGTAAGCAACCCTGCATCCACAAAGTTGTTCACTTCGTGGCGAACAGCATTAATGGTTTCCCCAAACTCTTTTTCCATCCCCCGGAGATATCCCTTGTTATTGTCAATAAAAAAGAATTTTATTAAGAGTTTGATGCGGGTTTTGGATTTAATAATGGATTCGAGCATTATAAAGTTTTAATTAGTCAAACCTTAAAAAGCCAGATATTTTGAGGGTTTAATTTTTGGAAAAATAATAGTTTGCAAAAATTAATAATTTGAAATAGGTCAAAAAGAATTTGCTCTTTAATTCTAT
>JABMPI010000729.1 GCA_013203755.1 Bacteroidota bacterium | reverse complement strand
GTTTCACCCACCTCTTCCGCCAGGCGCAATACATCGGTTCCTCTGCCACTACCTAAATCAACACATGTTTCTCCCAACTGTACTTTTGAATAATCGATGGCTCCTCCACACGATAAACAACAATTATCGTCTTCCGCGAGCATGGAGTATCTAACTTGAATTTGTTCCGTATTCATCTATTAAATTTATGATAATAAAAATTTAACTGCAACTTTATTTCTGTTTTTTGTCCTTGAAAATAAATCCACCTATTATTGCAAACAAACCAATCGTTCTATACGGGTCTGATGTTAGGGGACAAGTGCCTCCTGTGCATCCAATAAAAGTCCAGTATAAATAACCAGCCCCGGCCCCAATCACAGCACCAATAAAAAAGCGATACACTTTATTATTTAAAATTGTCTTTAGCAAGGGAGTATTTACGTCCTCTTTTGAAGAAGCAGTATATTCTTTAAAATTGAAAATCTTCATGGAATTATAGAATGTTAATTATCCGTTTTCAGTAAAAATTCTTCTATAACTTTCACAAACTGCTCTTTGGGTAAAGCACCCTGAGACATTTGAGGTTGCCCGCTCGCAGGCACAAATAACAATGAAGGAATGCTTCTAATTCCAAAGGCTCCTGCCAGTTCTTTTTGTTTCTCTGTATCTACTTTATAAATAGTTATTTTACCATCGTACTCTTTTGCCAACTCTTCCAACACCGGAGCTACTATCTTACATGGACCGCACCAATCAGCATAAAAATCGATGATACAAGGTTTATCTCCTTCATATTTCCACTCTTTGTTTACCTCATAGTTAAATACCTTTTCTTTAAAAGTAGCCGTAGTTAAGTGTATTGTTTTTGAATCGTTGGAAACCGTTTCTGTGACAACACTTTTTTCTGTCTTGGTTTCAACATTTTCTGTTTTAGCTGTACTACTTGTACACCCCACACTAATGGCGACAATTGCCATTAGGATTATTGCTAAATTATTCATTTTATTCATTTTTTATTAGTTTTTAAATACGTTTAAAGTATGATGTTTTTGCTTCCGGTCTTTCACAACCAAAGGAGTTACCGGAGCTACCGATTTTGAATTAAAAATCATATCATGTCCCAAACACAAGCCCATCATTATATTTAGTTCTGTTCCCTTTTCTGCCAAATATTTTGCCTGACCTGCAGGATTACACGATAATCCTTTATAGTCTGGTATTAAAGAATTAAATGGAACTTTACCCAATTTGCAGTGTACTTTGTCTACCACAAATCCTTTATTGGTAAGAATATTCTCCAATTGGTTGGCCTCTTTAATAAATGAGGTGCAATTGGCAATACCAATTTTTTTAATTCCGGCTTTGTTGCAATATGCAATAATCTCATTAACCCTGTCGATTTTTGGGTCTAAAGAATCTTCGGCAACTTTTAATATTTCTTTATCCGCTTCGGTATATAATTCGGTATAATCTCTGTTTTCCATCTCTTTAATTGAAATATTATTACGAAATAGTTTTACTTACTTTTATATGGCAATGCTATTTTATACGTTAAACTCCCGTTGGGACATTCAGACACACACTCCAGGCATTTTGAGCAACTAAAACTTTCAGCCGGGTTGGTCATATCAGGTTTATACAAACTAAATTTTTGTTTGTCGATACTGGTCATATAACACGCCTTGTCGCAGATACCGCAATTTTTACATGTTGCAGCGTTTAATTGAATTTTATAAAAAGAGAATTTATTTAACCATCCGGATATCCATGCAATCGGGCAACCAATTTTATGATATTGATACATTTTCTGAAACGAATCATTAGGACTCATCTTCATCATAAGTTCCATGATAAAACCCATCGGGCACATCCAGCGACAAAATACTTTACCCCAAATAATCCCAAGGGCGGAACCAACACCAACTACCCACCATAACGATATTTGGAATTGACTGATGCCAAGATATATACTAACTCCAATAACAGCCTGGATAATTCTTCTGTTGTTGGACAGAACTGTAATGTATTTTTGCTTTGTACTCATTTCTATTAATTGGTAGCAGTTTGAAAAACTTTAGTTACATCCGAATTCAGCGTCCCTTTCAGGTATTCATCAATTAAACTCTCTGGATTATCGATGGGAACTCCTATAAACAGGTTGATTTTTGTATTAGAGAATAAGTTGATTAACGATTTATTGATGCGGTGTACAATTATGTCTGTAATTCCCCACTTGTTCACCCACTCCAATAAAGCTGAATCTGATTTTAAAGGAAGAGCTTCTTGCATTGCACTTACAACGGTCTTATTGTTGACAGTGTAAATAATATAACTCGAGCAATCACCAAAAACCTCGCTCAGTAAATTATCTTTTATGGGTACTGCAATTTTTGTCATAACCGTTAAATTTCTTTCGGCACAAAAATATCTGAAACCTACAAAAGCTGCAATTTAAATGGAAGGGGATAGATTGGTAACAAAACTGAAATATGATAGTAAAAAAGTTGTCAAACAATAACTTTTTATGCGGGTAAATAATTTTGAGTAAATACAAGGGGCTGATTAGCCCACATTATTCATGATTCTTGTTCGGATTTTAGATTCAAAGAACAGAAACTTGATGTTTCTTTTTTTCGAAGGAGAAAGATTTGCCAATTAGTTAATCTAATTTTTGGTTGATTTCAATCTCTTTTATCCTTTTACAAGAGGGACTTCAACAAAAATCAAGATTTAACGCTGTTAGAAACTGGTATTATCAATGAATTATAGGGCAATTTATCATTAATAATTTGGCCAGATTTAGTTTAGTTTTGACTCAATTTAATCTACCCGAAAAAAATTCTTTATAATGACAAATAATTCAAAACGGCTAATTTCGTTAGATGCATTTAGAGGTTTTACAATTGCTGCTATGATTTTGGTAAACTTCCCGGCTAAGTGGGGAGTTCAATATGATTTTGTAAAGCATGCCAAATGGAATGGAATTACACCAGCCGATTTTATCTTCCCTTTCTTTATTTTTATTGTTGGTGTCTCAATTGCATTATCATACACCAAACAGATTAATGCGGGCTTATCAAAATCCTTAATGATGAGGAAAATTGTAATCCGTTCGCTAAAAATATTTACTGTTGGTATGTTGCTGCGTCTGCTACCTAATTTCGATCCCGGAAATATTGAATTGCCGGGTGTATTGCAACGAATTGCCTTTGTTTTTCTTTTAAGTGCCATCCTTTTTTTGATAACAAACTGGAAACAACAAGCAATTATTGGAATCGGAATTTTAACACTTTATAGTATTGCAATGCAGCTGATACCTGTTCAGGGAATTGGCACTGGCATTCTGGAACCAGGTAAAAATATGGCTTCGTGGATCGACAGTATGGTAATACCGGCAAGTTTGCTTAATAAAAAAGGGTTTGACCCGGATGGTTTTTTTAGTTCATTTCCAGCCATTGTTACTTGCATTGCAGGCATTCTTACCGGGCAATTAGTTTTACGAGAGATTAGTTTTAATAAAAAACTAATTGTAATGATAATTGCCGGAGCAGTATTAATAATTGCCGGAGAAATATGGAATTTGAGTTTTCCAATTAATAAAAAACTTTGGACAAGTTCGTTCGTACTGTACACAGCAGGTTGGGCCGTAATAGTTTTTGCAATTTCAATTTGGGTTGCCGATGTTTTGGGCTATCAGAAATGGGCAACCCCGGGAATTATTTTCGGAAGTAATGCGATTGCAATTTATGTTTTGTCCGATGTTTTTCAAACTATTTTCCTTCATTCGTCGTTACAATCATTTATTTATGAATCTCTTATAAAAATTAATTGAGGTGTTTACTTAATTAATATTATATTTGCTTGAAATAATGATAGATATGGATATTTTCAATGGAGAGGAGCTCTTAAAATTCACTGAACGGTTCTCATCGGACGAGGTATGCC
>JABMPI010000728.1 GCA_013203755.1 Bacteroidota bacterium | reverse complement strand
ATATTCAATCATGATTTGTATTTTTATTGCCTCAAAATATTTATTTAAAATTATAAAACGTCCATGATTTAAAATTATTAATAACAACAAACAATAATTATAAAATCAGGGTAAGTTCCATATGTTGCCATTTAAAATTAATATTATAAACGGATGAAAAACCTAAGCCTTTTGTTATTTATTGCAGTTTTTGCTGCTAGTACTTCAACGCAAAAAAAAGAGATGGAAATGCCCTATTCAAAAGCTGACTTTGAAAGTGTGATTGACGGAAAAACGACCAACCTTTTTACTATGAAAAATGAGAATGGTATGATTGTAACCCTTACTAATTATGGGGCAAAAATTGTTTCGATTTACGCACCGGATAAAAATGGGAATTTGGCCGATGTTCTGTTAGGGTTTAAATCTGTTGCCGACTATCAAAAATATGGAGCCAGCCACGGAGCAGTAGTTGGACCATTTGCTAACCGAATTGGAAACGCGAGTTTTACTATAGATGGAGAAACTTATAACTTTGAAGTTAATAATGGTAAGGCATGTTTACACTCGGGGTCAGACAGTTGGTACAGGAAAGTGTGGGATTACCAAAATAATGGAAATGTAACTACTTTTAGTTTAAAGAGTGCCGATGGTGAATTTGGTTTTCCTGGCAATAAAACGGTAAAAGCTACTTACACGCTAACAAACGACAATGAGTTGAAGATTGATTACGAGATTACTACCGATAAAGCGTGTCATTTTAACATTACCAACCACAGTTATTTTAACTTGCGCGGAGAAGGGAACGGCGATATTTTGAATCATGTTTTGGTGATTAACGCAGATAAATCGACTCCGGTTACTGAGGATATGGTTCCTACCGGAGAAATTGAAGATATTAGAGGAACCGATCTTGATTTTACCATGCCTCATGTTATTGGCGAAAGAATTGACTCGGATAACCAAATGTTAGTTTATGGTGTAGGTTACGATTTTAATTATATTATTAATAAAAATGAAGGCGAATTGGCTTTTTGTGCCAGTGCTTTTGAACCTGAAAGTGGAAGGTACATGGAAGTGTTTACTACCGAACCTGGCGTTCAGTTTTACACCGGAAACCATTTAAAAGGAAATGAAATTGGTAAAGCAGGAAAGGCATACGAAAAACGTACCGGCTTTTGTTTAGAAACTCAATATTACCCTGACAGTCCAAACAAACCTCAATTCCCATCAACATTGTTAAAGCCTGGAGAGACATTAAAATCAACCACTATTTATAAATTTTCTGTGAAACAATAGTTATTTTTGGTTGAGAAAGGAGAGAGAAATCTGCTGGTTTTTGAACAGGTTTCTCTCTCTATTTATAAGTACAATTGTAATATTTTTTGATTCTATACGAATCGTTTTCCATACTTTCCAGGGTAGTATTTCATAATTATTTTTACAATATTTATATAATAAAATTGATATTTTTGGACAAACCGTAAAATGGAATTACAAATTTTACGTTCAGGAAAGTATTATACTTTTTAAATGATAGTTGAAACAGGTACAAAAAAATGGTTTAAAGATTTATTCGATGAGAATTACGAATACATCCGTAATTATTTGTTCTATCTTTCTGGAGATGCTGAGTTAGCTGATGATTTGGTTCAGGATGTTTTTTTACAATTGTGGGAGAAACGAAATACTGTAAAAAATAAAACAGTACGAGCCTTTTTGTTTACTATTGCCCGCAATATTTTTCTTAAAAATTACAGACAAAAAAAATACGACCTTAAATTTAAATCTACTTATTTTGAAGAGATAGAAAATGAGTCGCCGGAATATATACTTGAACTTAAAGAGTTTGATGAAAAGTTACAAAAAACTATTTCTGATTTACCCGAAAAATGCCGAATTGTTTATTTAATGAACCGCATGGACGATATGAAATATTCGCAAATTGCAGATACTTTGCAGGTAAGCGTAAAAGCGGTGGAGAAACAAATGAGTAAAGCTCTGGCAATTTTAAGAAAAGAATTGGGCTATAAAATGTAAATTCCGCGGGTTAATACTATTATTGCAAATAAATACTTTATTACAAAGTATTAGAAGTACACTATTCAGCAATTTTTAAAAGGTAATTATTTGAAAACTCTAGCAAGATATATTTTACTTTTAGTGCTTCTTTTAAATTTTGTACAATTTTTAAATGCACAACAATCTAAAATTTCTTATTCCTCAGGAGGAAACACGCTAAGCACTGTTTTAGAAGAGATATCCTTAGAATTCAAGTTGAAATTTGCATACGATGCAAATACTTTTCAGAAGATTGAGACGAATTTTAATTTGAAAGAAAGTACAACCGAACAATTTTTGCAATTATTAGAAACCAATTATTCCGTTAAATCTAAACTGATTGAAGGAACCTGGGTTTTAATATTAAAAAAGCCGGAAATAGTTGATATAATACCAGAACCAAACTTTGAGCCTCCGAAATTGCAACTTGTTACAATCGCCGGATATATAAAAGATGCTCAAACCAGCGAAGATTTATTGTATTGTAATGTATCTTCTGTTGATTATCGGGGGGCAATGACCAATTCTCTGGGTTTTTTTAGTTTTGATATTCCTAAAACGGATTCGGCACAGATTTTTGTAAGTCACCTGGGATACAGAAAGGTTGACACTTTAATTTCTATTGAAAAAACCGTAACGATTTATTTGACCCCTTCAGAAATAATTATGGATGCCATTCAGGTTTCTAGTTATGAAAAGCAAGTGCTTGAAGCTGTCCAAGGGTCGGGAAAAGTTGGTTTTAATCCGTTGAAAGCGACAAATATTCCGCGTATTTCCAACGACGATTTGGCCAATGCACTCTTGTTAATTCCCGGTGTTAATTTTTTTCATGGATCTTCTGCCGGGCTTTCTATTCGAGGAAGTGCACCAACAGATAATCTGGTGCTTTTCGATGGAATTCCTGTTCTGGAAACCAACCATTTATTAGGCAATATGAGTGTTCTTAATTCAAAATATGTACATCAGGCATTTGTTTCGCGAGGAGGATTCGATGCCGAATTTGGCGGACGTGTTGCCGGAATGATTGAATTAATTGGCAAATCAGGAAAAAATAATAAACCATACATCGATGTTTCGGCAAATTTATTAAACACCAATATTTTAGCTAGTGTACCAATTACCAGTAAATTATCGGTGACAGCAGCATGGCGGCGTTCTTTTATAGACCAGTGGAAAAATTATTTGTCTCTTCGGTTAATTGAAGATGTTTCCAATGAGAATACAGCTGAAAACGTAGTTACTTCTACAATATTTCCAACAATTGAATATCAGGATTTAAACGCAAAACTTAGTTTTCATCCTTCAGATAATATTGAGTTAAATCTAAATGTTTTATATGGTAATGATTATCAAAGTCGCGATTTTGAAATATTCAGGACAAAAGATTATTACCGAAACGAACTGGTGAAAAGTGAAACAAAGGGTTTGAGTTTTAATTGGAATTGGCAAGTAAATAACCAGTGGTTTCATTCACTCTCTGCAGGTTTTTCAAATCTGAAAAAAGAAATTATCGACGAAACCGGAGAATTGGAGGAAGTAACTGAAACCATTGAGAATCCGGGAAAGGGAAATGAGAAAGGAAAGGGAAAAGGATTGGTAAAAACGAAAGAAAAAACGTTTACCCGTTTTGTATACGATATTGATAATGGAAATAACAGTATTGAAGAATATAGGGTGAATTGGAAAACCGAATATACTAAAGGAATTTTTCGAAACCAGTTTGGAGTTGGGTGGACCAGAAATTCTTTTGCGTACGATTTTTATGCCAATAGAACACAGTCCGATTTTCCTGTCGATTCTATTGTAAACAGTGCTAATCAACATCTTTTAAATGCATTTTTACAACAGCATGTTCAATTTAATAATCAATTAAATTTTAGGTGGGGAATTCGTACAAACATGGATTTGAACAATCGAAAATTATATTGGCAGCCTCGTGGAAGGATAGAGTTTATACCGGTTAAAGAAGTAATGTTTAATTTTTCGACTGGAATTTATCATCAGTTTCTGTCCAGCGTAAAACGTTTCGACAGCGAAAGTCATTTTAGCCCTGTTTGGTATTTGCCGAATAATGAGGGGGTTGGAATAGTAAAAGGAAATCATCAGATTTTAGGAGTAAAAGTTAAAAAAAATGGTTGGTCTGTTAACGCCGAAGGATATTTAAAGAATAGTAATGGAAAAATGAATTTGTTTGCGGAGCCTACCAATATTGAAGGAAAACAGATAGTTGTGTATGTGCCGCATAAAAGCAAAGAGAGAAACAAGGGAGTTGATTTGTTTATACAGAAAAAACATGGAATGTTTAATCATATGCTAGGGTATTCGCTATCGAAAACAGAAGAGCAAATTGAAGGAGTATTAAATAATAAATGGATTCCGGGTTATAACGACAGGCTGCATCGGTTAAAACTTACTGAAATGGTTACCTGGAAGAACTGGACAATTACGGGAAGCTGGCAGTTTGCATCTGGTTTGCCCGTTACAGATGTTACATCTGAAAATAGTCTGCAAAATAACATACGAACAAACCACTTTTCGCAACTTGATTTTGCGCTTGCAAAAGAAATTAAAATAGCTCATATTTCAATTAATGCCGGCGTCTCTTTGTTAAATATAGCAGATCGTAAAAATATTGTTGAAGTAAATTTTCTTCGTTTTACATCAGACACAGAATCTTTAACGGTTCGTTCAGATATTTCGGCACTTGGATTTACTCCCGTATTTTTTGTGAATTTTAAAATTCAATAAAAGTTAAGATTATAGGTAGGGTTTTTATTTGTTTGTGGATATAGTATGTATTACAAAATAGTGTTCAGGCATTTTTTTTTAGCGAGCAATGAAAAATTTAACGGATAATCAATCAATTCATAAAATAGCCGATCAATTAGTTCGGCATTATAAAATTGCAGTTAGTCCTAAAAAAGAAGAGGTCCTGAACACTATTCTTCAAAAAATTGAGGAAAAAGAGACCGTTGCTCAGAAACACAAAAACAGAAGAATTTCAATAGTATCATTGGCAGGAATTTCAGCTGCGGCATCCATTGCAATAATAATGGCACTTTATTTTTTTACAGCAACTGTTTCAATAACAAGTACAGATAACAATAATTTAGCTTGTCGCCTTCCTGATAATTCCCGGATTGTTCTTCAAAACAAAAGTGAAATAAAATACAAAAAATACTTTTGGAATAGAAAAGTTAAACTAGACGGGATTGCCTATTTTGAAGTTGAAAAAGGAAATAAATTTCAGGTAATAACAAATATGGGGTCTGTCGAAGTTTTGGGAACAAGATTTTTGGTTTCGGAAGCAGAAGATAGTATGCTTGTTAAATGTTTTGAAGGCAAGGTAAAGGCAAGTATTAATAAACATTCGGATATCCTTTTGCCAGGTACTTTCTTTTCGGGAACAAAAACATATGCTCAAAAAAATGTTTTTGAGGAGACGATAAAATATCCCGATTTTGCCCAATTTAATCAGGCTTTTTCAAAAGAAAAATTAACTAAAATAACAAGCGAACTTGAAGAATTTTTTGGAGCTGAAATAGTTGTTAAAAATGGTTCTGACCGATATTTTTCCGGTACAATACAAACCGGAAAGTTGGAAAGTGCATTGGACATAGTTTGTGAGTCGATGCAACTTAATTATAAATTTGCAGAGAAAAATAGAATTTTTATTACAAACCAAAAGAATACAAAATGAAAACAAAATTAATTAGTGTACTTATCCTGTTACTCGGTTTTATGTATGGGTGCAGCGAATTGTTCGATGATAATGAGGTTGGAAACAATCAGGAGGGTGGATCTGTTAGGATAAGTCTAACTGACGCGCCATTTCCTTTTGAGGAGGTTGCTGAAGCAAATGTAGTTATCGACTGGATTAAACTTAAAAAAATAGGTGATGAAACTGGTGATGAAGATGGAGATTCTCTTTTTATTACATTGCTCGTTGAAGATACATTCAATCTTCTTGATTTAAGTAATGGAGTTAAAACGATTTTAGGTGAATTGGATAGTGTTCCAGCAGGTGAATACGATCAAATTAGGATGCACGTGGTTGAAGCCAGTATTAAATTAAACGATGATAGTAATACTGAGTACAATTTAAAAATTCCAAGTGGCGGTTCAAGCGGATTAAAAATTATGATTAAACCGGCTCTTATTGTAGAAGAAGGAGAAGAATCTGAAATATTATTGGATTTTGATGCCAGTCGTTCTTTTAAAATGAAAGGAAACATGAATGGCAACAATGGTAATAGTAACGGAAATGGCAACGGCAATAGTAAAGGAATAACTGGATTTATGTTTAAACCTGTTATTCGGGCGGTAAATCTTGCACTGACAACTGAAATTTATGGTGTTGTTAAAGATACTTTTGGAGTAGAAATAGATAAAGCCAGACTTTTTCTTACAGTTGGAGCCGATACAATTGCAAGTGCAAAAACTTCTGAAGATGGTTATTATAAAATTATGGGTGTAGCCGAAGGAAATTATGACCTAATTTGTGGGAAACAGGGATATGTAAGTGATACCACAGAAATTCTTGATGTGAAAAAAGGAGATATTATTGAACGGAATTTTGCCCTGACTCCCATAGAAAACTGAATAAGAAACAATTAAAAAAAAATAATACGGAGTTTCTTTCCTAATAATAACAGAGTCCGGTGATTTCACCGGACTCTGTTATTTATTTATTTATTTATTTATCTTTCACCCGCATAAACCTAAACATTTTAAGCATCCAGTTGGGTAGGGGATGATTGCCACGTTTCCTAAAATCTATGTACCATCCAATTTTTTTCAATAATGGAATTTTATGGGTTTCAACAAATTCAATTAATGTTCCTTCGGGAGCTTGAATATATGCAAAGTTTCCAGCCGCTTCTCCCATATCGAAAGTTTCCATTGCACGGGCACTATCAACAGTAAACGGATGACCAAAGTCTTTCGCTTTTTCTCGGAATGCATCCATTCCATTAATATCGAAACACAGGTGTATAAAACCGGGATCTCCCCAAATACGACCTTCGTAAATATCGCGTGGTTCGCGGTCAAGTACTTGTACCAATTCAATTACCGACTGTCCAAAAAACGGACTAAATGCACCATTTTTTATATCGGAATGTTTTAGCAAAACCCTACGGAATTTTTTATCGCCACCCGGGATTCCTTTGAAATCGTCAAACGTTCCTGTTTTATCGTAAACAACCAGGTCGTATTGCAAAATATTTTGATAAACTTTTAGGCTATCATCAATATCTTTTACCCCGATTACAGTTCCAATAATTCCACCGCTTACTGATTTTTCTTTTTTACGAAAAACACCTTTCTGGTTTTTTACTTCCCACATGTTTCCATAAATGTCCTTCATGTAGAAATGGTCATTATCTACAGGATCTTTATGAATAGAATCTAACAGATTTAAACCTGATTTAGTGAATTTATTAAAAGCAGTTTCAACGTTATCGGTTTTAATTTTTCCAATGTTAATGCCAAGGTCGCCCAATTGAATTTCAAACTTACAGGTTTCTGGTGTTTTTCCGGTGTGTTGCCATATTTCGAAACCCCCGCCACCTTGCATGTTTAAAGCTAAAACTGCATGTCTTTTCCGTGGTTTTCCATCGGTATGTGCCAACATTAGTTCTGCGGTGGCCTCTTCTTCAAACATTCGGATATCCATTGAAAAGTGCTCTCGGTACCATTTCCAGGCTTCCTGAACATTTTCAACGCCTACTCCCAACTGTTGAATTCCATTAATTTTTGCAATCATATAATAATTCTAATATTTCAATTTATACAGGTTTTATCCTCGATGATAAATAATAATACAACCTCGGTAAGAATCTACGAATGTGAACCATAATTAGTTCCTTTCCACCCACCAAAATTTCCTTTTTATTCCCCTTTAAATTCCTGCAAATAATTTTTGCAGCTTTATTTGCCGTTATTCCAGAATCCTGTCCATCATCCATTTTTCCATGTGTTTTTCCATCTTTATTAATGGCATTCAGCGAGATATTGGTTTGTACACGCCCCGGAATAATTATGGAAACCTGAATGTTGTTTCGTTTGTTTTCAGCACGTAAACTTTCAAAAAAACCATGCAAGGCATGTTTTGTAGCAGAATACGAGGAACGGTATGGAAAACCAAATTTACCTACAATACTTGACGTAACAGCAATCTGTCCACCCCCGCTTTTAATCATCCCAGGTAAAACAGCTTTGGTAAGTGCAACGGCTCCAAAAAAATTGATTTCAAAAATTTTACGATCAACAAACAAAGGAGTTTCACTTACCAACGCTCGTTGACTAATACCAGCAAATTGATAAAGGCAATCAATTTCTAATTTTTTATCAAAAACTTTTTTCACTGCAGATTCAACAGATTTTTCATCGCTCAAATCAATGGGAGCAATTAGTGTTGTGCAATCATTCTTTTCACAAGTATTCGCAACTTCTAAAAGTCCTTTTTCATTTATGTCAGAAAGAATAAGATTTGTATTTTCTTTCGAAAGTTCAATGGCCACGGCTTTCCCAATTCCTGAGGAGGCTCCGGT
>JABMPI010000727.1 GCA_013203755.1 Bacteroidota bacterium | reverse complement strand
GGAGTATTGGTTCGAATAGAAGTTACCAAATGAATGTGCTCCTGCACATAAGGAGAAACCTTCACTACACCGGTCGATCTTCCATCCTTATTTTTAGGATAATCATACGTCCATTTTACTGAACCATCAGGGTTAAAAATTGTGTTTTTACAATTTGTATATCCTACGGTTCCCATTATGCGTTCACCCAAAGAATTTGCACAATTATCAACCTGGCGAGACATACTATGAGAAAAAACACCGTTGCCAAATTCAAAATCTATACTAAAAAAATCGTATTGATTACCTGTTAATCGACGTGCTCTTCCACCAAAGCCAATGGCTTCTTCGGGGTGTTTCCCCATAAACCAATTTATAATATCGATGTTGTGAACGTGCGTATCTAAAATATGATCGCCACCCAACCAACTAAAGTTATTCCAATTTCTAATCATGTATTCCATGTCGCTCCAACCCTCTTCGCGAGTACGGAACCAAACATGGCTTTGCAACCACCACGCTTTTGCAGAAACCAATTCTCCAATAGCTCCAGAAGCTACTTGTTTGTACGTTTCAACATAGTCTCGCTGGTGGCGACGCTGCGTTCCTGTAATTACCGTTAAACCCAAATTTTCGGCTTTTTTAGAAGTAGCTATAATTTGGCGTGCTCCTACCGGATCAACGCAAACTGGTTTTTCCAGAAATACATGTTTTTTTGCCTGAACACAAGCGTCGAAATGAGCTAGTCTGAAATGAGGTGGAGTCGCTAAAATAACGATATCCAGGTCAACCTCAAGTAAACTTTTGTATCCATCAAAACCCCAAAAACAATTCTTCTCTTGAATCTCGACTCGTTGCTTTAAAAGCTTTTTCTTACAATCCCACACTTTATCTTCAAAAACATCTGCCAAAGCAACCAATTCCAAACCAGATCCTGCTGCCAAAAAATTTAGTGCCGCACCAGTTCCACGGTTTCCACAGCCCACTAAACCTGCCCGCAGCCTTTTACCGTCTGGTGCCTTATCTAATAATGGAGGAAATTCATAATCAACTGCTTTTGATTTTGAACTGCAGGAACTCAATGCATTCATTCCGATAACGCCGGCAGCTCCTATAAGTGCCGATTTTCCAAGAAAATTCCTGCGCGAAAGTTGATTCTTATCCATGATATTCTAGTTATTATTTTTTTCTGAATTATTTTTTTCCAAATCGTATTCACAAACCACCCTAAATCCAACACTCTTCGTATCGGAATACCACCAGATACTTTTAGGAATTTGCGGGTCAGTTACCAACCATTCTGTAGTTTTTGTATAATCTCTACGACCTACACGTAAATCTTTAGCAGAATTTTTAAACGATCCACCACGCACAACATGTTCCATTCCACTTCGTGATCCATATGGATTTTTAACTACACCTTTCGGATATTTTGCATAAACCTGCGGATCGTAATAATCTAAACAGAACTCAGCAACATTACCCAACATATTTTTTAAGCCAAAAGCATTCGCCTTTACCTTACCCGGCTCCTGTGTTCTACTTGGACTATTCTCGTAATAAATTGCATACGAATTAATTCCTGTTGTATCGGCTCCAAAAAGTTTATTCCAAAATCCATCCGATTCAAAATCTTTTGGTTCACCTTCAAAGAAATAGGCTGAACTTGTATTTGCTCGTGCAGCGTATTCCCATTCTGCTTCAGTTGGCAAACGATATTTTCTACCGGTAACCTGACTTAACCAGCGGCAATAAGTTTCGGCTCCAAGGTGGCTCATTGTTATTGCGGGACGTGTACCTTTCCCCCAGCCTTGATCCGGAGCTCCCCATGGAGGAGTAGCACCAGAAATACCATCGGTTTCCTCATCAACTTCAGTTGCTTCTTTTCGTCCTTGCGAACCCGTAGCACTAAAAAATGCCAGGTATTCATTCCAACTAACTTCAATCTCGGCCATCCAAAAACTATCAACCGCTACTTCACGAATCGGCCCTTCATTTTTATTTCTATAAGATTCGTTTGCCGGAGTTCCCATTTTAAACTGCCCTCCAGGAATAGCTTTCATAGTAAATGAAACCGTAGTGCCCGGTAATTTTTCTTCAAAACTTACAAACTTTTTCACCTCGATAAGTTCAGTGTATAACTCTTTTGAACCTGAGGATGCCTCTTCAACAATTAGCCCCGTTTTACCACGATAATGCCCAACGTTCTGATGGCATTGTAAACATGAAGTATTTTCAGGGTTGCGTAAATATTTTAAATGAGATTCTCCTCCCAAAGCATTTAAAGTAGAAGGGAACATATTTGTATGGCATTTTTTACACCCATCTTCGTAAACAAATCTTACCGCTGCTTCACGCGTTCTTTTTTCTGCCCAATCTATTTCTTCAACATCTTTGGTTAAATACGAATATAAATCGTGAAACCCATGATATGCCTTGTGTGTAACAAAACGTACACCTTGCTCCTCTGGCGGAAGATGACAATCCACACAATTTACCGAAACTCCACTAGCCGTGTTATTATGGATGGAGAGTTTCCATGTTGCATCGGCATGCGGATGTACATGGCACGATGCACAAAACTCGTTTGTTGAAGTATAATGAACCGTTTTATTAAATAAGCCAGAAAGCAGAATTGCCGTTAAACCTCCCACAATAAACAGCAAATAATGTTTCCGTTTGATTTTCGTATCAGTCATTCCAAGATATATTAGCTACAATTATAAACGTTTGTTATTAGCAACAACTTAACTACAACCCAATCACCCACATAACAATTACTTAATTTTATCTTAATTTAAAACAGAATCGATTGAATTTTAGCAAGTTGAGAAAAATATAAATTACATAAAAATATTTCACAGTTAAATAATTTTAGTATTTTTGAGTACAAAATAATAGAAAATTAAGTATTGCAAACACTTAATTTCACAAAACCAGATGATGGTCAGGCTGTTAAAACATATAGTATTTCCCCTCCTGTTAATCTTATTTTTAGGAACAGGAATAACAAAGGCTACCGACATTTCAGACAAAACATTTTTAATAACCGAATTAAGTTCTCAAAACTTCAACAACGAGCGTTTATGGGCATTTTTACAGGGAAATAATTCTTCGGGAATAAAAATCAAAATAAATTCAATAAATGGGAATACTTTTTTAAACGGGTCAACAACTGAGTTATCAACCGCATTAAAAAAGATTCAGACCATAACAAAGGAAGATCAGTCAAAAATAATTCCTGTTTTTTTAAGTTACAACGACAACGTTCTTCTTCTCGATTCAATTATAAAAAACTCGGATATTTCTAAAGAGATCTTTTATTTACCTCGTGGAGAAACATGGCCATCTGTGGAATATTTAGTGCAAGCTAACCGCAGAATTGTACTTTTTATTGAAGGTGATTTTGAAAATGAAAGTAGAATTTTACATGACACAAGAAACTATGTACTTCAAATTTCCGCAAATCAGTTAGCGAGTACTTCAACCATTCACAGTAACCATTCCAATTTAAACCTCGAACTATTTATGGTAAAAGATTTCGATCATTTACCAACGATTATCCAACCTAATATGGACAGTCGTAATCTTGCTCCCGATTACATCAATTTTTTGTTAGAAAACTGGAAGAAATATGGAAAAAAACCAAATTTTATTTTTATAGGGGAAGACATTTTTATTTTCGATTTTATTATCGATCAATTAAATTCCTTTTCGATGATAAAAGGCCGAGTACGTATTTCGGGGAAGAACCTGGAAAAGGTGTATTGGAAAAACCCGGATGTGTCGATTACAGGAGGAAGATTTAGTTTTCCGTTTCGTGGTGGCGAAGAGGTAATTCTATCTCCATATGCTCCTGGATTTAAAATGTCTCCTGAACAAATTATTGTTACCGGAGAAATGGAAATTCCAGAAAATCATTCAATTCTTGCTACCCCTTTAGAATTAAGTGAAAAAATGACCAGCAAATTTGAGTTTGACGGAATTCTAATAGATGCCTTGAACCCAACACAAACTTTTAGCGGTGATAATTTTTCTTTTAGTCAAGACATTGAAAGAGGAAACGTTTTACGCCTTCCTGAAAAAGCCCGGGTTAACCTTGGAGACCCCGAAATATATGGATTACGCAACAGTAGTTTTACCGTAAGTTGTTTTGTAAAATTTACTGATATTCTGGAATTTGGTGACAATGCCATTATTGGAAATCTCGAAACGGGATACAGAAAAGGAATGCACTTAATTTTGCGATCTGGTCATCCCTATTTTGGTTTGTGGGCCAACGATTTTATTTCTAACGAGACATTGATACCAAACGTTTGGTATCATTTGGCGTGGCGATATATTATTCAAACTGGAGAGCAATCAATTCTTTTAAACGGCAAAAATATCGGAATCTCCGATGGACATCCCCCTTTTTCGGGTACGGGCGACATACAGTTGGGAAGCGCACTTTCGTCAGGAGCAAGTTTACGCGGTTATATAGATAATTTATACATTTGGAATCGCCCCTTGGGAAACGAAGAAATTAACAGATTATATTTGGATGAGGAAATTCAATTTAAAGAGATTAAAATTTCCGAAAATCCCATTATTTCCTTTTCGGAAAAATGGTTCTTTATAATTATTGGTATTACTCTACTACTAGTTTTAGGATTTATCTTTAATCGATATTTTCGAAAAAAACAGAGTTCCTCAAATTATGTCCTCCCTGTTCCGGCCAGCAGAAATCAGATCCTTTTATTTGGTGAATTTAAAGCAATTGACAACAATGAAAATTACATACCCGAGTTGTTCACACCAAAAGTTAAAGAACTATTTTTATTTATACTTATTTATACATTAAAAAATGGAATTGGTGCCAATGCATCTGAAATAAATGAAAAACTTTGGCCTGGAATTCCGTCCAATAAAGTAGCTAACAATAGATCGGTTACACTTAATAAACTTAGAAGAATATTACTTCAATTTGAAGGAATGGAAATAATTGCTACTAACGGGTATTTGCAAGCCAAAATTGAAGAATCGTTTTTTTGCGATTATGTAGAAGCTTTTAATCTTTGTCAAATTCCGGAAGGCATGTCAAAAAAACAACTTGTCTCATTTTTTCTATTGGTAAAAAGAGGAAGGTTTTTAAAAGGAATTACCTGGAATTGGTTAGATGATATTCGTGGTTTTACCGGCAATCAGGTAATCGACAACCTACTAAAATTAGCTACAATTCATAAAAAAGAGAATAACCTAAAAGAAGTAGCAAATGTTGCCCAACGAATATTAGATTACGATGATTTAAATGAAGAAGCCATTTATTTGCAAATTTGGGCACTAAAAGAAGCAAATAATATTCATTTGGCAAAATTCAATTTTAAATCGTATTGTACAAAATACCAAGACATTATGGGAGAACCACTCGCAATGGATTTTGAACAGTTTTTGCTTTTTTACAAAGATCAATTTTCAGCCTGAACGGGTTCGAACTAATGCAGACTGTTATTTTTTAATTTTAATTCTTTCCAGCTCAACAGAAAAGTGCCGCATAATTGGTGCTTCACTTTTTATTTTGAGACCTGAGATTATTTTATCTTTTCTATCGAAAATATTTTTCAAAGCCACTGCAACCACATTCATGTGGTTATTTGTATATGTACGGCGAGGAATTGCCAACCTTAACATTTCCAAAACTGGGTAGCGATTTTCTTTTGTAATTGGATCACGGTCTGCCAAAAGTGTTCCCACTTCAACACCACGAACTCCCGCTTCCAGATATAATTCAATTGCCAAGGTTTGAGCAATGTATTCCTCTTTTTTTACCTGCTTTAAAAATTTAGTAGCATCAACAAAAACAGCATGTCCGCCGATTGGTCTTTGAATGGGAATATCCCAGTTAATTAGTTGGTCACCCAAATATTTTACTTGCTCAATTCGGTTGTCGAGGTAATGTCCATCAGTAATTTCGTGCAAACCAACCGACAAAGCATTCATGTCACGGCCAGCCATTCCTCCATAAGTATTAAAACCTTCGAACATAATATTAAAAGCCGAAGCCTGTTTATACAATTCTTCCGTTCTCATTGCCATAAAACCTCCAATATTTACTATACCATCCTTTTTGCTACTCATAGTCATGGCATCGGCGTAAGAATACATTTCTGCCACAATTTGTTTGATGGTTTTATCACGGTATTCCTCTTCGCGCTGCTGAATAAACCATGCATTCTCAGCAAATCTGGCCGAATCGAAAACTACTTTTATTCCAAACTTTTTAGATAATTCGGATATCTCACGCATGTTTTTCATCGATACTGGTTGCCCTCCTGAAGCATTACAGGTTAATGTAACTACTACCATCGATATTTTTTCTTTGGCATGCGACGTATAAACTTTTTCCAGTTTATCCAAGTCAATATTTCCTTTGAAAGGATGTTCCGATTCTGTATCAAATGCCTCGTTGATCGTACAATCAATTGCACTTGCATTTCTAAATTCAATGTGTCCTTTTGTGGTATCAAAGTGACTGTTCCCTGGAATAATATTACCTTCTTTTACCAATACCGAAAAAAGAACATTCTCTGCCGCACGCCCCTGGTGAGTTGGTAAAAAATATTCGAAACCAAAAATAGTTTTAATGGTATTCTTTAAATTATAATAGGAAGATGAGCCGGCATAACTTTCATCTCCTGTCATTAATGCTGCCCACTGATTATCGCTCATCGCACCAGTACCACTATCAGTTAGCAAATCAATATAAACCTGCTCACTTCTCAGATTAAATAAATTGTAGTTAGCAGCATTTATCCACTCTTCTCGTTGAGCACGACTGCTTTTGTAAATGGGTTCAACCATTTTTATTCTATAGGATTCTGCAAAAGGTAATTCCATAATAAATTCTTTATCAGATAAAATTGAAATAATAAAATTGAAGTAAAAATGTAAAATACTGATTGAAAGAATTGTATTCGATTCAAATACAATTTTCGAATAAATTATGATACGCAGAAAGCATCGCGGTTCTTAATATTGATAAAACTGCGATTGTGAAGATAAGTAGCTAATAAAATTGAAATCATTTTTATCATCTTTTTGTAAAGGTAGAAAGATTAAAAAAATTAAACTCAGAGTTTTGTCAGTATATTTGAATTGAAAGAAAAAGAACTTTAGTCTTTTAATTCGTCAACTGATTTCTGAAGAAAATCACGAGTATAATAATCTTTGTCAACAATTTCGTTATTCCAAACGGCGATGTCGAGATCGATACAACGTGGACCAAACTTTGGATTTGAACGGTCGCGTCCCATTTCATCTTCAATTCCTTTCAATAGGACAATCAGTTTTTTTTGATTTAATTCTGATTTAACTTTTACAGCACCATTAGTAAAATCAGGCTGATCAATAATCCCAATCGGTTTAGTTTTAAGAAAAATTGAAACCCTTACTACTTCAACTTTTGTTTTCAGGATTTCCAGCATTTTTGAGATATTAGTTTCAGCATTAATATTGGATCCAATACCGATAATGCAAATATTCATCGTTTTGCCTCCATTTCTAACGAAACCGATTCTGCAAAACGTAAAGCATGTGGTTTATCAACTTCTACTCTTGCCGAGATTACCTTTTCGTCTTCCATTATCAGATCAAGAATATTTTTGGTAAGAACTTCCAGTAACTTAAATTTCCCATCCTGCACCAAGGCAATTATTTTTTTAGTTATTGTTTTATAATCAAAAATGTCCATTGGTTCATCTGCTTTCAATGCCAATTCAGGAATATCTGTTTCAATTTCAAGATTAATTATCACGTCTTGTTTATTCACCAATTCTTCGGGATTAAACCCAATGTACGTTCTAATCAATAAATTCTTTACACGTATTTTTGCCATAATTTTTTATGCATTTTGACCTAGATTTTCGCCACCATCGACAAATAGTAATTGGCCGGTTAAATGATTATTGTTTAGAATATAATTTATACTTTTTAAAATTGGCTTCACTCCTCCCGGCTTTTTCATTGGAATATTTTCCGCCAAATCGAGAAGGTACTTATCATCTTTATCATTTGGAGGCAAAGTAACTCCGGGAGCAATTGCATTTACACGTATTTCCGGGGCAAATTCTAAAGCTGCCATTTTTGTTAATTCCCAAAGTGCCTTTTTTGAAATTGAATAGGCAGCAAAATTAGATTTGTTTGTTGTAACACGTGTATCAACCAAATTTATAATATTGCCACTTTTACAATGGTTCGCGAAGTCGCGTATTAATATAAAAGGTGCTTTTAAATTCACATTAATCTGGTTGTTAAACAGCTCTAACGAAGTCTCTTTTAAATAGGCAGCATTAAAAATGGAAGCATTATTTACTAGCAGTTGAAACTCACCAAATTCGGAGATAACATTTGGAATTAATGCAACAACTTCATCCATATCATTCAAATTTGCTGTTACCAAATAAAAATTCTGATTTGGATATTTCGAACACAATAAACGAACAAATTCATCGGCTAATTTCTTAGAGGAATTGTAATGAACAATTATATTCCACCCTTTACCAGCCAAATATTCTGCAATGGATTTCCCGATTCGTTTTGATGCGCCAGTTATAAGTGCGGTTTTATTCATTTTGATAAATTAGTCGATTATCTAAAGTTAGATAAACATCAGCTCATTTCAAAAAGTTCATAAAAAAAGCCCGGATTACCGAGCTTTGAAATATCTGTGTATCTCTTTTCCTTTATATATTGAAAGAATTTAATTTACTTAAATACTTTCCAATAATATCGAATTCAAGATTTATAACCGATCCTTCTTTAAATGTATGAAAGTTGGTTACTTCCTGCGTGAAAGGAATAATTGCAACCTGAAAAGAGTTGTCTTTTGAATTCACAACTGTTAAACTCACACCATTTACAGTAACCGACCCTTTTTCAACGGTCATGTAGCCTTTCTGTGCAGCTTCCAAATCAAACTCATATTCAAACGTGTAGTACCAACTTCCATCGGCTTCTTCCACTTTTACACAGGTTGCAGTTTGGTCAACGTGTCCTTGCACAATGTGTCCATCTAAACGGCCATTCATCATCATACTTCGCTCAAGATTCACTTTCGAACCAACTTCCAATAATCCCAAATTCGACTTTAAAAGTGTTTCCTTAATTGCCGTTACTTTGTATTTCTTTTCAGCTTTGTCAACCCAAACAACCGTTAAACAAACACCGTTGTGCGACAAACTCTGGTCTATTTTCAATTCATTGGCAAACGAACAAGTTAAAGTAAAATGTACATTTTCCTTGTCTTTTTCTATGGTCACAACTGTTCCGTATTCCTCTACTATTCCTGAAAACATAATCTGTATAAAGTTTAATGTAATTTAAATTATGAATTATCACTAACGATTTTCGAATACCGATTTTAAATCATCATTCGTGAATCCAATTTCAATATTCCAAATCCTTATTATTTCAAGTTCCAATCTGCACCATCTTTGGTGTCTTTTATTTCAATGCCAATTTCATTAAGGTCGTCACGTATTTTATCAGCCGTCCCCCAATCTTTATTTGTTTTGGCATTTTTACGTAGTTCCAAAAGCAATTTAACTGTTCCTGCTAAAACTTCGCCTCCGTCAGATTCATCAGCTTTTTCCACTTTAAAACCCAAAACATCAAAAACCACATTATTGAAAAAAGCTTTCAAATCGGACAAAACAATATCCGATATTTTTTCTTTCCCTGCCTTAATGGAATTTATCATTTTCACCCCATCAAAAAGATGAGCAATAGCAATCGGGCTATTTAAATCGTCGTTTAACGCTGCAAAACATTTCTCTTTTAATGAATCAATTTCAATTGTAGATTCATTCGAGGGTTGCAATTCTTCCAAAGTTTTAACCGCAGTCATCAATCTTTCCAAACCTTTTTCTGATGCTTGTAAAGCTTCGTTTGAAAAGTCGATTGTACTTCGGTAATGGGCTTGTAGAATAAAAAACCGAATAGTCATTGGAGAATACGCCTGTTGCAATAAATTATGACTTCCTGAAAACAGTTCATCTAAAGTGATGAAATTCCCTAACGAGCGAGCCATTTTTTGCCCGTTAATCTTAATCATATTATTGTGCATCCAGTAACGCACCGATTCTTTTCCCAAGCTAGCAGTTGATTGGGCTATTTCGCATTCGTGATGTGGAAAAGTTAAATCCATTCCGCCTCCATGAATATCAAACTGCTCTCCCAAATATTTTGTACTCATTACCGAACACTCAAGATGCCATCCAGGAAAACCTTCACTCCAAATGGATGGCCATCGCATAATATGTTCGGGTGCAGCTTTTTTCCACAAAGCAAAATCGAACGAATTTTTCTTTTCGCTCTGGCCTGCCAATTGTCTGGTATTGGTTCTTATATCATCCAGGTTTCTTCCCGACAATTTCCCGTAATTATATTCTTTATTGTATTTGTCTACATCAAAATAAACCGAACCATTTACTTCGTAACCAAATCCATTTTTTACAATCGATTCAATCATTTGTTGTTGCTCTATTATGTGACCAGATGCACGTGGTTCTATACTAGGTGGAAGCACATTTAAATCATCCATGTTCTCATGAAATGTATTCATATATTTCTGTACAACTTCCATGGGTTCCAGCTGTTCCAGCCTGGCCTTTTTTGTAATCCTGTCTTCGCCGGTACCTTCCTCTTCATCCTCCAAATGGCCAACATCGGTTATGTTTCGCACGTAACGCACTTTATTACCCAAAAAGGTAAGGTAACGATACAGCAAATCGAATGTAATATTCGGGCGGGCATGGCCTAAATGAGAGTTACTATAAACCGTTGGACCACAAACATACAACCCTACTTTCCCTTTAACCAGTGGTTTAAATAATTCCTTTCCCCGAGTTAATGTATTATAAATTACCAATTGATTTTCCATAACTATAAATCTGAATTCATCAATTAAACCCTAAAAGGTTAATGATGAGACATAAATGTCTGAAACAATTTTGCAAAGTTAAAATAAAATGAAGGTAAATTGAATTAAAATCCAACCCTATAAACAGGAATATTATTCATTCGTACCATCCACAGAATCCACTTCATTTTCATCAGATTCTTCCAAAGCTTTTTCTTCCGGTTTGTTAAAATGTTTTCTGTAAAAAATTAGAATTGAAAATATTCCAATCGTAATAGATGAATCGGCAACATTAAATACCGGCCGGAAAAATATTAACGGATTACCTCCCATCAAAGGAACCCATTCAGGATATCTTCCATTTATTAGCGGGAAATAAAACATGTCTACTACTTTTCCATGTAAAAATCCGGCATAACCGCCACCATCGGGAAATAATGAAGCCACCTGTCCCATACTATGTTCAAATATAAGACCGTATAATAAACTGTCGATAATGTTTCCAATTGCTCCGGCAAATATTAATGCAATACTTACAACAAAACCAAAGGGAATATCTTTTTGTTTTGCCAGTTTAAATAAATACCAACCAATGGCAATAACCGCCAAAATTCGGAATAAACTTAAAAATACTTTTCCATATTCTCCGGCAAATTCAAATCCAAATGCCATTCCATTGTTT
>JABMPI010000071.1 GCA_013203755.1 Bacteroidota bacterium | reverse complement strand
ATGCTCAATAGAATTAAAGAGCAAATTCTTTTTGACCTATTTCAAATTATTAATTTTTGCAAACTATTATTTTTCCAAAAATTAAACCCTCAAAATATCTGGCTTTTTAAGGTTTGACTAATTAATAGTAAAATATACCGTTTGTATTAATTAAAAAGATTCTCAACTTAGAGGATCTTTTTTTATGCAAAAATTTTAGAATATGATAAAGATTGCCGTTCAATTAGCCAAAGGTTTTGAAGAAATTGAAGCAGTAAGTATAATCGATATTTTACGACGGGCTGAAATTAGTGTAACCGTTGTTTCTGTTACGGGCGAACTGGAAGTTACCGGCTCGCACAACATTACAATTAGTGCCGACCAACTATTTGAAGAAGTTAATTTCGCGGAATACGATATGATTGTTTTGCCTGGAGGAATTCCGGGTGCACTTAACTTAAAGAAACACATTGGTCTTCAGAATCAAATTCTGGATTTTCATAAAAACGGAAAATTTTTGGGAGCAATTTGCGCCGCACCACTTGTTTTTGGGAATCTTGGAATATTGAAGAATAGATCAGCAACTTGTTATCCGGGTTTTGAAGACCAGCTTTTGGGCGCTGAAGTTACAACAAATAATGTTGAACTTTCTGATAAAATAGTTACTGGAAAGGGAGCTGGAGTTGCAATGGAATTTGCTTTAAAAATTGTTGAAATGTTTAAGGGGAAAGTGTTGGCTGATGAACTGGCAAAAAAAATGATTGTAAAATTGGGTGATGCGGATTTCAATTCGCATTAAAAGGCCAGCGTATTGGAATTTGCTGCACCCGTAAAAGAAAGAGCCGATTCTTGAAAAATGAATCGGCTCTTATATATTAAAAATAATATCTATTATTTTATTTTTCCCTCAATCCAGTTTTTCGCATTTACAAAGGCCTGAATCCATGGCGCAACTTCATCCATTTTCTTTTCAGCCGGATAATATGGCCAGTGCCATGGTTTAAATCCTCTTTCAAGGTGTGGCATCATAACTAAATGGCGACCATTATCAGAACAAAGCGAAGCTGCTGCAAAATGAGAACCGTTTGGATTTGCCGGATAATCATCGTGGCTATATTTCATCGGAATATTATACTGCGATTCGTTGAATGGCAAGTAGAATTTTCCTTCGCCATGAGCAACCCAGATTCCCAGTTTCATTCCAGCCATATTTTCCAGCATCACCGAACTGTTTTCCTGAATATCAACATTTACGAAAGTAGATTCGAATTTGCCAGATTCGTTGTGTTCCATTTTGGGTTGAATATCGTGATTGGGATAAACCAATCCTAGCTCAACCATTACCTGGCAGCCATTGCAAACGCCCAAACTCAAAGTGTCTTCTCGTCGATAGAAATTTTCAAGCGCAATACGTGCCTTTTCGTTGTATTTAAATGCACCGGCCCAACCTTTTGCCGAACCTAAAACATCTGAATTAGAAAATCCTCCAACAAAAACAATCATGTTTATATCTTCCAGAGTTTCACGCCCTGCAATCAAATCAGTCATGTGAACATCTTTCACATCCATTCCGGCAAGGTACATTGCGTATGCCATTTCGCGATCGCCATTTACTCCTTTTTCTCGAATAATTGCGGCTTTAACTCCGGTTGCAGTTCTGTGATTTAAGTCAATTCCTAAATCTGATGCTTTCCCGGTAAAACCTTTAAAGTCGTATTGAAGTGCAAACTTATCGTAATTTTTGAATCGTTCTAAAGCTAACTTTTCACCACTCTGTTTGCGGTCTAACAAGTAAGATGTTTTAAACCACAAATCGCGAAGTGTATCGATGTCAAAATCTATTTCGGTTTTAAAATTGGTAACTCTAACTTTTCTATATGGAACAGGAGAACCAATAAAAATAAAATCAACTCCAGCTTCAGACAATTGTTTTTTAACTTCAGCTGAATCTGCACATTGAATAACAATTCCGGGATTTTCGCTGAATAGCACTTTTGCCAAATCTTGTTCACCGATTCCTGAGAGGTCAACTTTCATTCCACCTTTATTAGTACTAAAACACATTTCAAGCAATGTGGTAATCAATCCACCCGATGAAATATCGTGACCTGCTAAAATCAAATTCTGTTCAATTAAATTTTGAATAGTATTGAATGCAGTTTTAAATTTTGCTGAATTGGCAACCGTTGGCACATTTTTACCCAGTTTATTAATCGACTGTGCAAAAGCACTTCCACCCAAAGCTCTCTCTGTAAACGAAAAATCGACAAATAAAATCTCTTTGCTTTCGTCGTTCACCAAAACCGGTTCAACAACTTTCCGACAATCAGAAACTTCGCCCGACGCCGAAATAATTACTGTTCCCGGAGCGTAAACCACATCGTCTTTGTATTTCTGGGTCATCGACATCGAATCTTTTCCGGTCGGAATATTGATTCCCAAGTCGCAGGCAAAATCGCTGGAAGCTTTTACAGCCTCATATATACGGGCATTTTCTCCCGGATTTTTTGCCGGCCACATCCAATTGGCACTCAACGAAACACTTTTCAATTTATCAGTCATCGGAGCCCAAATAATATTGGTCAACGATTCTGCAATTGATAAAATTGAACCTTTTGGCGCATCAACCAAACCTGCTACCGATGCATGCCCGATAGAAGTTGCGAGTCCTGCTTTTCCAATATAATCGAGGGTAATAACACCTACATTATTTAAAGGTAAATGTAGCTCACCAGCTCCTTGCTGCTTTGCAATTCGTCCGGTTACAGATCGGTCAACTTTGTTTGTCAACCAATCTTTACAGGCAACAGCTTCAATCTGGAGAACCTGCTCGATATAATCAACTAATTTATCCCGATTAAATTCAATCGAACTAAATTTAAAATCAATGATTTGATCATCGAGTATAGTTTTAGGTGGTTTACCAAATAAATAAGGTAGATCAAGATCAATTGGATTTTTATCAATATCACATTCAAATTTCAAATGCATATCAGCTGTGCATTCCCCGACATCATACATTGGAGCTCGTTCTCTTTCCGAAATATCCTTCAATAATTTTATGTCTTTTTGCT
>JABMPI010000726.1 GCA_013203755.1 Bacteroidota bacterium | reverse complement strand
TGCCATTGTACATACTATTAAGTACATTTAAACTATATATAATTTACAAATCCACCTTTGGGCGAGTGGTTCAGTTTGCTCCGGAATTTTCACTGGGAATTCTATTCCCGATTCTATTTCTGTGGATGGCTTTAAAGCTATGATTGATGCAGTAGCAGAAATTAGAAAACGTGAGAATTAGTATTCTATTAAATAGAAGTATTTCGAAAAGACTTAAATGATTTTATTACCTTGCTAATCTAAATCAAAAATATATTCAAATGAAAAAATCACTATTAATTCTCACCTCCTTTTTGTTACTCGTTCTATTGATCAGCGTAACAATTCCAGCTAAAGAAAGAACTGGAGTAGGTACAAAAGCACCTAAAAAGGCGGAAGTTATTTTTGATGGATCGCGTAAAATGCTGGATGAAAAATGGACCTATTGGGAAGGGCCACGATTTTCGTCGGAATTACCATTAAAATGGGAAATAGTTGATGATCCGGTTGATAAAGGAACAGTAGTTGATAGCAATGATCCTTCTGCAAAAGGCGGGAAATATGGTACTGCTGACATGGTTACCAAAAAGAAATACCACGACTTCAGATTACATGTTGAATTTTTTATTTCGAAGGAAAAAGGGAATAGTGGAGTTTATCTTCAAAACCGATACGAAATTCAGGTTTTAGATGGCGATAAGACCAAACATGGTATGGGGGCAGTAATTAACGAAACTGAATCACCATACCACCTTTATAACGGAGTTGGAAAATGGAATTCGTACGATATAAAATTTAGAACTGCACGATTTGAAAATGGAGAATTGACTGAGAAACCGATTGTAACAGTTTATTTTAATGGGCAAAAAGCACACACCAATGTGACAATTAATCAGGTTTGGGGAGGTGAAAACTCAGGACTTGATGGCGGGAACGACGGAGGAAAAGGAATTACCGATCGCCCCGGAGGTTTAAAATTACAAGCTGAAGGGCACCCTGTTTTGTATCGTAATATTTGGATTCAGGAGTTGGATTTAGTTGAGGCAGATACAGACTTTTAGTTTAGAAATAGATCCCATCTTTTCTTCTAGATTGAATCTTTATTTTTATCAGAATCCAAGAGGTTGTTAAAAGTAATGAACTTTACAAGTGGGTGACCCCACCCAACCTCCCGCCAGCTGGCGCGGAGGAATTGTCCCCCTTTGTGGGATTTAGGGGATCAGAATACAAACACAACATACAAATCGTAAATAGATAATTGATGTAAATTGCTTCCGATACGTCATGTTGAGACGAAAAACCTTAAAAACCCAAACCCCAAAATCTTTTCGAACATACTTATTCCCCATTCGTGTATTAAAATCTACGGCTCGTACTATATTATTTTCACCGATGTAAATAATCCCTGAATTTTGGAGTATGAAACGAGCATGTAAAAGATATTGTACTCAGGAGAATCATTATAAGCGAGTTCCATCGAATACCATTGAAAACTTACAATAATAATGTGATGAAAACAATTCTATTCATACTATTTCAATCTTTGCTAATCATTTCGTATGCACAAGTAGAAATCTCGGGGATTGTAATAACCAAAAAAGGAGAACCTGTTTCCGGAACCAACCTTTTCTTACAAGGAACTTATGATGGATGTACTTCAGACAGTTTAGGAAACTTTCATTTTAAAACTTTGGAAACAGGTTCACAAATGTTTGTTGTAAGTTTTGTTGGTTATGAAACAACCGGCATTCCGTTAGAAATTGGTAATTCTAATATTTCCGGTTTAGAAATTATATTGAAAGAAGCAGTAAGCGAGCTGGATGAAGTAGTTATAAACGCAGGAACTTTTGAAGCCAGTGATAAAAAGAAATCTGTGATTTTAAAACCGCTGGATATTGCTTTAACCGCTGGAGCGAATGGCGATATTTTTGGTGCATTTGGAACTTTGCCGGGTTCACATGTTGTGGGCGAAGAGGGGAGGCTTTTTGTACGTGGTGGTGAATCGTATGAAACAAAAACATTTATGGATGGCATGTTAATTCATTCACCTTACTACACAAAAACACCTGATTTACCAACTCGTGGCCGATTTTCTCCATTGCTTTTTAACGGTATGGTTTTTAGCACGGGTGGCTATTCCGCCGAATTTGGACAAGCGCTGTCGTCGATAGTAGCGTTAAATACAACAGCACTTGAGCCTGAAACAAAATCAAGTATTTCCGTTCTGACTGTTGGAGCGCAAGGGTCGCATGCAAAACGATGGAAAAACAGTTCGTTGGCCCTGACTGGAGAATTGCTTCATACAGGATTATCGAATAAAATATTTAAGCAAAATATTGAGTGGATTAAAGACCCGGTTATTGCGGGATCGACCTTAATGTACAAACGTAAAACCAGCGATACCGGAATGATTAAAACTTTTGGAAGTTTTAGTTTTAACACAAGCAGTTTAATGTATGATAATTTTCAGCAGTCTGTTTTTCATGATATTACAATAACGAATAACAACACTTATTTAAATTCCACTTACAACGAGTTGCTTGGCGAAAACTGGATGATTAACACCGGGTTGGCCATAAACTTCGATAAAGACAAAACCGATTTATCGGAACAACAGATTTTTACAACAAAAAAGAATAGTCAAGCCAAAGTTAGCCTCACCCATTTCACCTCGAAAAAGCTAACTACAAAAATGGGGGTTGATTTTATTCATTACGATTATAATCAGGATATTGCAATGGATGAAGATTTTTTGCTAAATTTCTCGAACAACCAGTTTTCCTCATTTGTTGAATCAGAAATAAAAGTAGGCGGTAAGTTGGCATTTAAAGCCGGATTACGAGCAGAACACAGCTCTATACTAACAGAAACCAATTTGATGCCTCGTTTGTCGGCAGCTGTAAAAACGGGAAAAAGCAGTCAGCTTTCTGTAGCATTCGGTCAGTTTCGACAAAACCCTGAAGACGATTATCTAAAGTTTTCATCGGAACTTTCACCCGAAAAATCAACACATTCAATATTTACTTATCAGTATAAAAAAGATTCGCGTACATTACGAATTGAAGCATATAATAAAGATTACTCCAACCTAATAAAATTTGAAGACAGATACTCATTTGAACCGGGAAATTTTACCAATGACGGATTTGGATATTCACGGGGATTTGATGTTTTTTGGCGCGATCAGAAAACAATGGGTAAAAGTGATTATTGGATTTCTTATTCATGGAACGATTCAAAACGCGATTACATGGATTTTCCTGTGGAAGCAACTCCATACTACATTTCGGAACATAACCTTTCAGTGGTTTACAAAAAGTTTTTTACCAAAATAAATACCTTCGGTTCGGCTACTTATTCATTTGCCAGCGGTCGTCCCTATTACAATCCCAATAATCCGGTTTTTATGGCCGACAGAACAAAATCATACAATGACATTAGTTTTGGGATAACACATATTTTATACCTGTTCAATACACAAACAGTTCTCCATTTAATTGTGAATAACGCTTTAGGATTCAATAATATTTATGGATATATCTATAGCGATACACCAGATGATTTTGGAGTTTACAATGCAAAACCTGTTACACCTCCTTCCAAACGAATGGCAGTTTTATTGATATCATTTCTATTATAAACGATAAAAACAAATTATTATGAAAACAATTTTAGTACTCTTATTAGCAACTTTCTTATTGAATACCAGTGCAGCAGAAAACAAATATGAACAAGCGATGGGCAAGGCAGTAGAAAAACTAAATCAAGCGACAATGCTTGACGATTTCATTGAAGCTGCCAACACTTTTGAACGAATAAGTAATATGGAACAAAAAGAATGGTTACCACTTTATTACGCTGCATATTCGCAAATTATTGTTAGTTATCAGGAGCAAGATCTGACAAAAAGAGATCCAATTCTGGATAAGGCTCAGCAGTTTCTTGACAAAGCTTTTAAAATTGCACCAAAAGAGTCAGAACTTTTTGCATTGCAGGCTTTTCTTTATCCATCTAGAATTGTGGTAGACCCAATGGCACGCGGAATGGAATACATGGGAATAATGAATCAGGCACTGGAAATGCCATTCAACAAAATCCTGAAAATCCACGGAGTTACTATTTACGTGCTATTACAACTTTAAATATGCCTGAAAATTTTGGAGGTGGAGCTGCCATTGCCAAGCCAATATTTGAGAAAGCTCAAGCTAAATTTGATGTGTTTCAACCTAAATCGGCTATTCATCCAAATTGGGGGAAAGAGCAAAATGAGATGGAATTGAGTAAGTTATGAAAGGAGGAAGGTGGAAGTCAGAAGAGAGAAAAGAACGTTCAGCTTCCGGCTTCAATTCTTTTGTAGCTTAATTCACCGTCCTGTTAAATGTAGCACTTCCACTTTCTATTTTTAGTACATCATGCACTTTTGGTAGATAAATAGTTTAAATAGCAAAGCTCTTAAAATTACGCTCTCCTCTTTTTTGTTGTACATTTAGCTTTTAAAATAATCTTATGAATCGATTCATTTTTTTAGTTTTTTGTTTGTTGTTTATTTGTTCTTCATTATTGGCACAAAAAGAAAAAATAACGATCAATGATTTTGAAAATAAATGGAAAATCGAAAACCTAATTTTCGAAAAAGGTTCAAAAGGTTCTTTTGATGAAGTTTCAGTAAAAGATCCTTCAATCGTATTTTTCGAAAATGCCTGGCATCTTTTTTATACCGCACGTGGAAAAAATGAATATACAACAGGTTATGTTTCAACAAAAGAATTAAATGGTTTAAACAGTGCACCAAGGTTTGAACTGAAACAAATACGAGGAAAAACCAGGTACGGCTGTGCTCCCCAAGTTTTTTATTTTGAGCCACAAAACAAATGGTATCTGATTTTTCAAAATAGAGATGCTAATTATCAACCTGCTTTTTCAACTACAGAAACCATTTCTAAGTCGGAAACCTGGAGTGCGGCAAAACCACTAATACAGAAAGACAAATCGGAAAAATGGATAGATTTTTGGGTAATGGCCGACGAAACAAAAGTCTATCTTTTTTATACCGAAGCACACAGTGGAGTTGTAGTACGAAGCACCAGTTTTGATAATTTTCCGGGTGGTTGGAACGAAGGAGTTAACGTTTTTGATGATGTTCATGAAGCAGTTCATATTTACAAAGTAGCCGATGCGAATGAGTTTCACATGATTTATGAATTGAATAACGACGGTAATCGTTCGTTCGGATTGGCAAAAGCAAATCATTTGGAAGGTCCCTGGGAAAGAGTCAGCGATAGTTATGCAACAGGAAATCAGCTGAAATATGGTGGAAATTCAAAACCTTGGACGGAAATGGTTTCGCACGGAGAAGCAATTCGAACCGGCTATAATCAAAAAATGGAATACCATCCGGACAGTTGTAGCTGGTTAATTCAGGGGATTATGAAAAAGGAGTTGACAAACGATTATCCCTCGTTGCCATGGAAATTGGGAGTTATAAAACAGTTAATTTACAATTAGGTATTTACTTCAACTGGTTTTTCTTTCTTTTTTAAACTTAATAAAATGGCGAGTCCTCCGGTAAAAAACATCAATAAACTGTAAATCATTGGTGCTATTGAAAATGTTGAATTGCCAAGTAAAACAACTGCGATAGTAATTGCCAAAGTGCCGTTTTGAATTCCTGATTCGATGGAAATGGAAATGGCTTGTTTGTTTTTAATTTTGAATAATTTTGCTGAATAATACCCAACAAACATGGTAGCTGCATTTAAACTTAATGCTATAATCCCGGCTTCCTGAAAATAGAAAAGTAAATTGTCTTTCTCCTTAAATACAACTCCAAGAATGACCAAAATAATTACAATGGCAGAAGCCTTTCGAACCGGTTTCTCCATGCGCATTGCAAAAGTCTCTTTGTATCTGCGAATGGTCATGCCAATTACAATTGGAACAACAATAATTACAGAAATTTGTATAATAGTTTCCAACAGGTTCAACTGAATCATTTGCCCTTCAGCAAGAAAACGAATAAGTGCAAAATTTACAATAAAAGGAATGGTTATAATAGTAATTAAACTACTAATAGCAGTTAAACTAACAGATAAAGCAATATCTCCTTTAGCCAAATGAGAAAGTAAATTAGAAGTTGGACCACCTGGGCAGGCAGCTAAAATCATTATTCCAATAGCAATTTCTGGCTTCGAGGAAAATGCTGAAACCAATGCAAATCCGATCAGTGGAAGAAGTATTATTTGATTTGCCAAACCTACAAAAATGGCTTTTGGGTACACGAATACTCGTTTGAAATCGTCTAATGTTAGCGACAATCCCATTCCTAACATAATAATTATCAAAGAGAGGGCTAAGAAAATAGTTGAAACTTTATCCATAATTTTAATTTTGATTGCCAATATATAGTTTAATTCACTTTTAAGGTATTTAATATTGTACTCTAAAAGGTAAAAAATGCCTTTTTTAAAATATTCTATAAACTTTTCGAACGTAAAATTCAATAATATCTATTATGAACAAGTAATTGTGTCTGTTAACAATTCATTTATCTTCAACTAGTTTCTTTTGCATTTCATTTGTAGTCGTTTTTATAATATCTACATTTGCACGCTTTTAAATTTTTAAAAAAGCATAAAAACATTTTTTCTAGATGATTACAGTTTCAAATTTAAGAATTCAGTTTGGTAAGCGGGTATTGTTTCAGGATGTAAATATGAAGTTTACAGCTGGAAATTGTTATGGCGTAATTGGTGCAAATGGTGCCGGAAAATCAACTTTCCTAAAAGCTATTTCGGGTGAAATAGATGCCACTGCCGGGGATGTTATGTTGGGGCCGGGCGAACGCCTTTCTGTGTTAAGTCAGGACCACTTTGCATTCGACGAATTTACTGTTTTGGATACAGTAATGAAAGGCCACTCTATTATGTGGGAAATCATGCGGGAAAAAGATGAACTTTATGCTAAACCCGATTTTTCGGAAGCAGATGGTTTTCGTACGGCTGAATTGGAAGCTGAATTTGCTGATATGAATGGTTGGAATGCCGAAAGTGGTGCTGCTTCGTTGTTAAGTAATTTGGGGATAAAAGAGGAGTTTCATTACACGAAAATGAAAGACATGAGCGGTAAACAAAAAGTTAGAGTTTTATTGGATCAGGCACTTTTTGGTAAACCCGATAACTTGTTATTAGATGAGCCTACCAACGACCTTGATCTTGAGACAGTTGTTTGGCTGGAAAACTATCTGGCAAATTACGAAAACACTGTTTTGGTGGTTTCGCACGATAGACACTTTTTAGATGCAATTAGTACGCACACCATCGACATCGATTTCAACGATATAAAAATGTTTGGTGGTAACTATAGTTTCTGGTATCAAAGTAGCCAGTTGGCTTTGCGTCAGCAACAGGCACAAAACAAAAAAGCAGAAGAGAAGAAAAAGGAATTGCAGGAATTTATTCAGCGTTTTAGTGCAAACGTTGCTAAATCGAAACAAGCAACCAGTCGTAAAAAAATGATTGAGAAGTTGGATATTAGTGATATTCATGCTTCAACACGAAAATACCCCGGAATTATATTTGAACCGGAACGCGAGGCAGGAGACAAAATTTTAGATGTTGTAGGTTTGAGTGCCAGTATTGAAGGAGAAATCCTTTTTAAGGATGTGGATTTTGTAGCTGAGAAAGGCGAAAAAATTGTTTTCCTTTCAAGAGACCCGCGTGCAATGACTGCCTTCTTTGAAATTATTAATGGCCATCAAAAGGCCGATATCGGAGAATACAAATGGGGACAAACCATTACATCGGCATATTTACCTATCGATAATTCAGACTTTTTCAACAGCAAACTTACCTTGTTCGATTGGCTTTGTCAGTTTACATCTGATACAACAGAATTTTTTATTCGCCAGTATCTGGGAAGGATGTTGTTTGCCGGCGAAGAAATTTACAAAAAAGTACATGTACTTTCGGGTGGTGAAAAAATGCGTTGTATGATTTCTAAAATGATGCTTGAAAATCCAAATGCATTAGTCTTGGATACGCCAACCAACCACCTCGATATGGAATCTATCCAATCGTTTAATAACAACCTGAAACGTTATCCGGGCAATGTCTTTATGTCGTCGCATGACCACGAGTTTATTTCATCGGTTTGCGATAGGATTATTGAACTAACACCAAATGGTATTATTGATAAACTAATGAATTACGACGATTATATTGTGGATGAACGAGTTCAGGCTCAGCGCGAAAAATTATATCAGAAATAAAATTATCTGATTCATTTAAATCCGTCAGTTTAAACTGACGGCAAAAGATATTCGTTCAAATGTTAGAGAAATATCTTTTGCCGTTCACTTCAGTGAACGGATTATTGAAGTATGATATATAAAATGGGTTTTAACCCATATTCCTTTCTTGTTTCCAATTTTGATAGTCATTTTCTAATATAATTTTCAATAGTTCTATATTTACAGGAAATTAAACTAGAATACAGATGCTTCGAAAATCATACCTGTTATTATTTCTCTTCGTTATTGGAACTTGCTCCTTATTTGCAAAAGATAGTGCATTCGAAAAATACAAAGTTGCTGAATTTGAATTTCAAGGTCATGTAGCAAAAATAGTTTTCCCTGAAGAAAGCAACCCGGAAAAATATTGGATTTGGAGAGCTCGCTTTTGGGGACACGAACCTCAAACTGATTTAGCACTTTTGGAAAAAGGTTTTCATGTGGTTTATGTAGATGTTGCCGGTTTATTTGGTAACGATGAGGCCGTGAATTTATGGAACGATTTTTACACTTATTTAACTGAAAAATACAATCTAAATTCAAAAGTTGTTTTGGAAGGAATGAGCCGCGGCGGTTTAATTATATACAATTGGGCAGCGGTAAATACCGATAAAGTAGCATGTATTTATGCCGATGCTCCCGTTTGCGACATTAAAAGCTGGCCGGGTGGTTTATTCAATGGAAAAGGCAGCAATGCCGATTGGGAACAATGCTTGAATGTGTTTGGCTTGAATAAAAAGACTGTTCTGGAATTTGAGAATATTCCAATTTACAATGCAATTAAAGTTGCTAAAGCAGGAATCCCTGCATTTCATGTTTGTGGTGCTGCCGATGAAGTTGTTCCCTACGAAGAAAATACAAAATTATTAGCCGAAAATTTTAAAAAAGCCGGCGGTGAAATTGAAGTGATTTTAAAGGATGGAGTGGGGCATCATCCACACAGTTTGGAAAATCCGAAACCGATTGTCGATTTTATTTTGAAGAATACTCTGGGAAAAAATTGATTTTACGTTTTATCACACAATCTCTATATTTTAATTTAATTTTGATATTTTTGATTAAAATCAACTAATATCAGAACAATGAAAAATCTTCTCATTCATACGCTAATTTTCCTATTCCCAATTATTTCCTTCGCCCAAACCGGAAAAGTTTACGACAACCTTTCCATGAAAAGCGAAATCCTGAAAATGGATAGAAAGTATGCCGTTTATCTTCCACCAGGTTACGAAACATCCGAGCGAAGTTATCCGGTTTTATATCTGTTGCACGGTGCCGGCGACGACCAAACGGGTTGGGTACAGTTTGGCGAGATTCTAGACATAGCCGATAAAGCAATAAAAGCAGGAGATGCTACTGCAATGATTGTAATTATGCCCGATGCAAATACAGGGCAGCGCGGTTATTTTAATAGTATGAAGGGGGATTGGCAATACGAAGACTTTTTCTTTGAAGAGTTAATGCCTTATGTTGAAAAAACATACCGTATAAAAAGTGAAAAACGTTATCGCGCAATTGCGGGACTTTCCATGGGCGGCGGTGGCACATTTGTTTATGCACTGCGCCATCCTGAACTTTTTTCATCGGCTTGTCCTTTAAGTGCTTCTTGCGACCCATTGAATATGGAAGGCATGAAACGATACACATCGCGCCACGGAATGGAGAATGTAACCGAGGCACAAATAGAAACTTATTTCAACAAACACAGCGTTCCTGAAATGATGAAAAATATGCCGGATGACCAGAAAAAAGCAGTGAACTGGTTTATCGATTGTGGCGACGATGATTTTTTATTCGAAGGAAATTCAGTGGTTCATATCGAAATGCGTAAAAACGAAATTCCACACGAATTTAGAATTCGCAACGGCGCTCATAATTGGACGTACTGGAGAGAATCGCTGCCAGTAGTTTTATCGTTTATCTCCGATACTTTTCATCAGCATTAAAACGAGAATAAAACGAAAGATATTCAAGCTCTAAATGGAACGCCGATAACACTGATAAAAAAAAAGATAAATACTGTTTTGATCTGCGTAAATCTTTAAAATCAGTGTTATCCGTGTTCCATAATTCTTTATAAAATTTATACTATTCTTCAATTTTCAGATTCTGACCTGCTCCCAAATTTAGCTCTCTTTTATCCGTGTCTTTTAAATAAATATTTTTCCCAAGTACATCTTCCGAGAATGTATTTCCAGCTATCGAAATGTTTTTGCTGGCCTCAAACGAAAAAGTATATTTTCTTTTGTGATAAGGTTCAAAACGAGTGCTTCTGGTAACTGTGTTATTTTCAAAAGAGATGCCATCAACAGACAACGCGTAAAGTATCGGATAGTCGAAGGGGTGAAACTGGTTTCCTTCAATTCTTATGTTTTTATGAAATGGGGGAGTGTTTTTATCTAATTTCGGAATAATTGGAAACACGGAAATTATCCCTTCGCAGAACTGGTAGGAACTGGTATTACACAATTCAGTAAATACATTGTTTTTAATCAGAACGTCGGTTACTGCGCCCGACTCAAACCAACCATTTGCATCGCCCGCTATTAAAATTGCACTGCCACTCGATTCAAAAATATTATTTTCGATTACCACTTTCCCCGGTGTTGAAACCAATAATCCGCGCGCCCGGCAACTTTTGAAATGCGAATTGCTAACATGTAAATCAGGACTCCAGGTTAGATTTTCAAGAGCATCTTTTACCTCCAGTTCTTTTGGTATTGGACCTTTAAAAGTGAGTACAAAATTTTCGTTATCAAGCGGTTTAAAACTTTCAAGTTCTCCAATGCCAATAGAATTCATTGCAGAATTTTCTATAAAATTTATTTTATCACCGGTGTGTCCCCAATTCATTCCTACACTTTGGTGG
>JABMPI010000725.1 GCA_013203755.1 Bacteroidota bacterium | reverse complement strand
CCGAAAAGCTATCTGCATTGGGTATACCTGTATTGCCTTCAAATTTGTTCGACATTATATTTCAATTCAACTACCCCTGTTGAGTACGATTTTGTTTCAATTAGCTTTAATTTTGTCTCCTTTGGTAAGGTTTCAAAAAGTTCAATTCCACTTTCAATAATTACAGGCATAACAAAAAGCTGAATTTCATCTATCAGATTTTCGTTAAGTAACATTGTATTTATTTGTCCACCACCTATTAACCAAATATCCTGTTTATTCTCTTTTTTTATTTGTTTAATAAAATCAATATGGTTTTCGGAAATAAATTCAACATCTTTTGTATTCTGCAACTCCTGTTTTCTGGTTAAAACATAATTTTTCTTGTCGGCATATGGGAAGTCAATTCCCCAACCAATTATTTGCTTATAAGTAGTGTTTCCTTGAATTGTAATGTCGATGGATTTATAAAAGTCAGAATATCCGTAGTCTAATTTATTGGGATTTGGAATTGATTCCAACCAATCTACACTTCCGTCAGATTTTGCAATTTTTCCGTTTAAACTAATGGCAATGTATAATTTTATTTTCCCCATCTAATTTATTTTTTCAATTGGTACAATTTATAAATGTTTCTTTAAAAATTCATCGATATGATATTGGCAATAATCATTTACTTTTTGGGCTAAATCCATGGTGTGTGGCCAGCCTTTTAAACGGTGATATTCAGAAATTACTCCCGCTTGTTTTAACCAACTATTTAAAGAATCGGATTGAGAAACAGGAACCAAAGAATCAAGTGTTCCATGAAATGTCAGCGTCGGTGGGTCATCGGATGAAATGTATGTTTTTGGAGAAGATTCGATGAATAATTCCGGTGCTTCCTGCCAGGTTTTACCTAAGAAATTTGTAATCTCGGGTCTTGCCCTGGCATAGGGAGTGGTTAAATCTACCGGGCCATAAAGATTTACTATTGCCTGCACTTTTCCATCGGATATGGATTCGCAATCGCTCACATTTTCTTCAACATCATATCCTGCCATCATTGCTAAATGCCCGCCAGCAGAACCTCCAATAAGTGCAACACGATTCGGATCAATTCCATATTCGGTAGCATGATCTTTTATCCATTTAACTGCGCATTTTACATCTTCAACTGCGGCAGGGTATTTTGTAACTTTCACCAATCTGTATGAAATCGTTGCGGTAACATATCCTTTCATCGCGTAATCCACAAGGTAGGGCAGGTAGTCCGATCTTTTGCCTTTGCTCCACGAACCACCATGAATAAAGATGAGGACAGGTGCTTTCTCTTTTAGCTTTTTCTGTTTGTAAATATCAAGTTGAAGTGATATTGAATCAATATTTTTATATTCAAGTCCTTCAAAAACCTGTAGTTCGCTTGGAATTGCGGGTTCAGTGTCAATTAGCTTTAGAAGTTTTGTGGCATACGAAATTTTCAGTAACGTTTCATTCAAATAACCACGGGGTGGTTTTACAGGAACATTGTTTTTTGAACAACTCAATACACAGCCACAGATTAGAATGACTGAAATAATTTTAAATGCAGAACTTAGGTATTTCATTGTTAGCTATTGGTAAATTTAATAAGCTTCATTTCGCTTGTCGCAGAATAATTATAATGCAGTACGAAACTGTTTTCTACGATTTTAAAATACTATTCTGAAATTGAATAAACCTATCGTTTTCAAAACCTTAAAGTTATTGAAAAACGCCTTATAAATAGATTGTTTTGTGATGACTATTGATAAAATATTATCCGATGACAGATGCACAGTAACAATAACCCGGGATCAATTTTGTCAAATAATTCGTTGCTGGTTCTGATTTGTAATCCGGACCTTTTAATCTATGTTGATAGAATTGCAATTTGCTTTTGCTTGCTTTTAGATCCCGATTGCAAATTGACGCCAGTGGGGGAATTTTACAAGATAACCAACTGAAATTATAACATCGAGGATATATAATTTAACATCAATTAGCTGAGTTTTACCTTTAATTGCATCATGTTGAGTGGTATGTGTAAAATTTGCACATACCAGTTTTTCCTCCAGCTCGCCTTCGTTAAAAATATTGTTTATATGCTTGGTAATTAACGAACGTTCTTTCTGAAAAAGCTCGCTCATTTGTACCTGTGAAAGCCACACGGACTCTTCTTCTAAACGAACATCAATTTTCGTTTGTCCGTCTTCGGTTTGGTAAAGTAGTATTTCTGAGTTATTATCCATTGTCTTAACTATGATTTATGGGATTAAAGGATTACCTTGATTCTTTTGTTTGAATTTTTTATTGCTGAGCCGTTTGAAATCTAAGCTTTTTGCTCCGAAATTAATCAATAGTCCAACTTCCAAATCATACGCTTCAAGATAATTTATCGCTTGTGCCAGATGAACATTTTCTAAATTAATAATCGCTTTTAGTTCCACCGATATATATTCTTTAACCAAAAAATCCACCCTTCTTGTTCCTATTTGCTGATTTTTATAATACACGGGCATTTCATATTCCCTCGAAAAAGTAATGCCATTGTCTGCCATCTCAATTTCCATTGCCCTTTGGTAAATTACTTCCTGAAACCCGTTTCCCAAAGCTGAATGGACCCGCATGGCACACCCAATAATTTTATGTGTTAACTCTTCGTATTTCATATTATTAACCATTGTCTGAACCATGATTTTTGGGATTAACTTGATTTTCCAGATTTAAAATTATAAATCCCATCATCCCACTAATCCATTAAATCCCAGTTCAGACATTTTCTGCAATTTTAATCTCCTCCTTACTCAAATCATACAATTCATAAACCATTTGGTCGATTTGTTTATTGGGTATATCAAAAACAACAGAATCAAGTTCGTTTAAATATTTCTTTTCTACCGATTTTTGAAACAAGCTCATATTTTGGTTTTTCTCTTTGTTTTTATCAAAAATAATTCAACTAAAATACAATTTTCATTCGTTAAAAATATATTTTTTTAAGGAGACTCATGGAACTCCCTTTATTATATCTCTGCATTGAGAAAATGTAAATCATGCGGACAAAAATCACTCAAATTATGTACCCCAGAATTCATTTCAATATTTGCGTCTATTAGTACTACTTTTATTCAACAGAGGAATTACTCCATGAAATATAGTAAAATCAATATCTTTGTAAATTATTAAAGAAAAATGGAAGTATTTATTTTATGGTATAAAACACAATACCCATAATAAAGTATAATGAATAAAATTCTATTAGTAGCACTGGTATTTTTTTGCATAACTCAATTTGTAAAGGGACAGGATGTTGAAGATTGGGTAGTGAACTTGCACGAAGCTCATATTTATAACGAATTGCCTTATAGGATTCAGAAACCTATAAATTTTAATCCTGACAATAAATATCCGGTAATAGTTTCTTTACACGGTGGTGCCGGCAGAGGGACAGATAATCGTATACAATTCCGAAAGTGGAACCAGGTTTTGGCAATGGAGGAGAACCGTAGCGATTATCCATGTTACGTTCTTGTTCCTCAGGCAAATGAATTTTGGAACGAGCTTCATCTTTCTAACATCAAAGCTGTTATTAAAGATTTACCATCGGTTGATATGAATAGAATTTACATTCTGGGACATTCAATGGGTGGGCGTGGAACTTATGTATTTACACAAATTGATCCTGGTTATTTTGCTGCTGCAGCTGCTTCTGCGGGAAGTGGCCGACCAGAGGAAACAGAATTTATTGATGTATCTATAATAAAAGACATCCCTTTTTGGATATTTCATGGCGACCAGGATAAAACTTGTCCAATAGAAAAAAATCAAAAAGTTTTTGAGGAAATGCAAAAAGTAGGAGGTAACATGAAGTTTACAACCTGGGAGGGAGACGGACACGGTGTGTCGGTAAAATTAGTTGCCGGAGGCGATAATGGCAGCACCCGGCTTAGCAGTAATCGCTGCGATCCGGAGCCGCTATTTTTGAAATGGCTTTTTAAACAAAAATTATCAGATCGTAAATAACCAGACTCCCACGTGTCTTCAGCAAGACGTTCTCAATATTAGGTGCTTAATATTGCTTTAGTGCTGTCT
>JABMPI010000724.1 GCA_013203755.1 Bacteroidota bacterium | reverse complement strand
TTTTTGTAATTGGTATTCGGATTTCGCTTTGCTCAATTCCCGAAAAGCTATCTACATTGAGTATATTAAAAAAAAGATGCCATCTGTATTCAAATAAAATATACAAATGGCATCTTTAGATTTTACTATGTAAAAAAGTTATAATTTACGCTTCCTCTTTTGTTTTTGGAAGAATTAGATTTAATATAATTCCAACAGTGGCAGCCAATCCAATTCCGGCAAGAGAAAAGTTTCCATATTGAATTATTGCACCACCAATTCCCACTGTTAGCACAACCGATACAATTACCTGATTTCGGGTTTCGCCTAAATTGGCTTTCGCATCGATAAGCGTTTTGATACCGATAGAAGCAATCATTCCAAAAAGCAGCAACATAATTCCACCTAAAACCGCTTGTGGAATGGTTTTTAAGAATCCGCTAATTTTTCCCACAAAAGCAAAAACAATTGCAGTAATTGCTGCTATTCTTAATATAAATGGGTTTGTAACTTTAGTTAATGCAATTGCCCCAGTTACCTCTGAGTATGTAGTGTTAGGAACACCACCAAAAAAACCAGCCAGTGCGGTAGCAACACCATCGCCCAATAAAGTACGATGCAATCCTGGTTTTTCAATAAAGTTTTTGTCGCACACACCTCCAATGGCATAAACGTCTCCAACGTGTTCAATAATTGGAGCAATTGCAACAGGAATCATATATAGAATGGCTTGCCAGCTAAATTTTGGAACTGTAAAAGCAGGAAGTGAAAACCACGCGGCGTCCTGAATTGCTGTATATTCTACTTTTCCCCAAACTGCAGAAACGATGTACCCAACTGTTATTGCAATAAAAATAGGAATCAGTTTTATCATTTTTTTACCAAAAACAACTATTGAAACGGCAGTTGCCAGAGTTATAACAGCAATTGGCCAATCGGTTTTTGCCATGTCTACAGCAACCGAAGCCAGCGACAAACCAATAATCATAATCACCGGACCAACTACAACTGCCGGAAAAAGTCGTTCGACAAATGTTAATCCTCGTGCTTTTACCAAAGCCGATACAATTCCGTAAACAACACCCACCGCAATTATACCTGACAGTGTTCCGGGCCAGCCAAACAATTTTGTGGCTTCAATAATTGGAGCGATAAATGCAAAACTACTTCCTAAAAATACAGGTACCTGTCCTTTTGTAATTAAATGAAATAGTAAGGTTCCGACTCCCGCAGTAAATAGTGCAACGGCAGGGTCTATTCCAACAAGAAGTGGCACAAGTACAGTTGCTCCAAATGCAACAAATAGAAATTGTACTCCAAGAATTGTGTTTTTTGGGGTAAATTGTTCACGGAAAGATTTTTCACTCATTTCTGTTATGATTTAAATTTTTACAAGATTAGTTTTTTCTGAAAGTTTTTTCAAATAAAGATGTTAACGATTAGGTGGTATATGTTAGTAACTCAGATCAATAACAAAAAGAAACCCGCTCCAATGGAAACGGGTTTCTTTAATTTGAAATATTTTTATTGTAATAATTCAGCGGGAATTTCTTTTATTGGTTTAATATGAATGTTTTTAATAAACAATTCTCCTCCTTCTGATTGAAACTGGATTTTTCCTTTCGTGAGTGGTTCAATATTCCCTTCGCCAAGATATTTACCTGAATTGTAGTTTATCATGTTCGCTATCCCGTTTACAACATGAACTGAAGTTCTGCCATAGCAATAAAGTTCCACTGTATTCCATTCTCCCGATGCTTTTTCATAGTCGTTATTCTTTGCAATAATTTTTGTTGCTGATCCGGGAACAGATGGTGTTTTTTCCCCATCTTTCGTATAAATATACTGGTCTTCGCTGTTTTTAACCATTGGAATCTCGCAATAGGATTTTCCCATTCTGTATGAATCACCAACATGTCCGGTTAACAGTTGCAACTCGTGTGAACTCATCCAAACACCAATGCCTTCGCCAAATGGTCCGTAGCTGTGGTATAAAAGCCCTGAGTTCCATCTTGTAGTCAATTCATCACCCCATTTAAATTCCATGGTTAAGTGATAATTCTCGAATTCCTTTTTTGTAGCTAGCGAGGCATTTTTTTTACCCGAGATTCTTATTACTTTTTCACCGTCCATATCAACAACGGAAAATAGATTTAAGGGGTCTTTGTTTAAGCCAATAGATTCTCCACCTTCTTCGGTAGGCCCAACCCAGGTATCCCAACCTGTAAGGTCCTCTCCATTAAAAAGTGGTTGCCACTGATTACATGATACAAAAAATAAAAGTACAATAGAAAATAGAAAAGCGGAAGATACTTTTTTCATGGTAAAAAGGTTTAGTTGTAATTAATAAAAAAAAACTGCCCCATAAAGATAGGACAGTTTTGCAATATTTAATTGAAAAATTAAAGTTTTTGTTAAACTGCTTCAGCTTCTAAAATTTCTCTGGCTCTGTCAAGCATTTTGCTGTCATCCAGAAGAACAATTCCGCCGTTTGGCCCTGGTTCCATATGGATGCCTACTGCTGTTCCGTTTGTGTAATTAGCACCTCCAAAATAATTCCTGACGGTTTCTGCCGAAACTTCAAATTCTTGAGCCATTTTTCTAATTGCACCGTCAGGTAAACTGTCTTTTATTTTGCGTAGTTCGTTAAATGTGATTTTTTTCTCCATGATGCCTGTTATTTTATTTGTTTAAACTTTAGATTATTTTAATAATTCTGTCTCTACTTGTAAAATTAGAATTAATAATTTAATAACAAAAGATTTATTGGCAGGTTTTTATCTTGGTGAAAAATATGGAATTTTCTGAAATAAAAATCGAAGGAATTGGTAGGTCGCAAGTGTCTGTAAATCTGACTGTATAGATTCGTATTAACATATTAACCAGAATGGTTTAACAAAAATATTAACAATTTTTAAGAATCAATTGATCCCGGTTTTTATACAATCGTAAATTGCCTGATGCATTGCTGTCCTGATGTTATGTTTATATAATAACTGATTTTCACGAGTTGGGGAAACGCGGTTCGACATAAAAATAAAAAGCAATTTATTGTCGGGGTCTGCCCATACAAAAGTGCCGGTAAATCCGCTGTGCCCGAAACTGTTTTTGCTTGAATTTACTGCAGGGTATGCATCTTCTAAATTATTTTTATTGTTGTCGATTAAAGGTTTATCAAACCCTAATCCACGTCGGTTTTTATTGTCTGGGTATTGAATTCGGATAAATTCATTAATCGTATTTTCAGAAATATAACGTCGTCCTCCAAAATATCCTTTTTGCAAATACATTTGAAAGAGTTTAGCTAAATCGTTGGTCGTTCCAAAAAGTCCGGCATTTCCCGAAACTCCACCCATCATTGCCGCCCCTTCGTCGTGCACAAAACCTTGTAATATTTCATTTCTGAAGAAGTCATCTTTTTCCGTTGGAATTATTCTTTTTAATGGAAAATGTTTATATGCGTTATATGTAATTGAATGTGCTCCCAGTGGCTTATAGAAATTATTCTTTAGAAAATCTTCATATGGCTGGCCTGTTAAATTGGTTATAATCTCGGGATACAAATAAAAACTTAATCCTGAATATAAATATTCCTTTTTTGGTTTTAGTTCAGAATCCCGGATTGTATCGTACATAGTTTTCCGAAAATTCTCGTTCATATATAAATTTTCAGAAACACGCACATTAAACTTTTTTGTTGGTTTGTTTTTGAAGACTTTCCGGCTCAGTGTACCTTTTTTATTTAGGGTCATTGTCCAAAAAGGAATCCATGGTAAAAGTTGTGCTTGATGCGCCAGTATTTCTCGAAATTTTATATTCTTTTTGTTGGAGTTTTTAAAATCGGGCCAGTAATTGCTAAATGGCGAATCAATATTAATTTTCTTTTCATCCACCAATTTCATAATTGCAGGTAGCGGACCGGTAACCTTTGTAACCGATGCCCAATCGTAAATGTTTTCTTTTTCAACTTGCTGAATACTATTGTAAGTATGAAATCCATAGCATTTATGGAATAACACTTTCCCGTTTTTTGCTACTAAAACCTGACAGCCGGGATAGGCTTTTTTTTCGATCCCAAGGTTTGCAATGGAATCTATTTTTTGATGAAGAAGAGTAGTCTTTATTCCTACTTCTTCGGGAATAGTGTACGAAAAACTTTTATTTTTTCTTACCTGGATTCCGTCCTGTAGTTTAAAACGGTTGTCGATGGAAACCGGAAGTTTTCCGGAAGCATTTGTTGCCCCAAAAACTAACTGGGCAGCTACTTTTTGAGTGAGTTTGTTATTTTGATAAGCTAAAATAAGTCCTTTTGAATGATGAATATTCTCAAAATATTTTAAAGCGTAAGCATTTCCAAAAAATACAAATACCGAATTGTTATCTTGAACAATTTCAGAAACCGCTCTTCTTTGAATTTCGCTGCTTCCGTATTTTTCCGAAGGATACAGATTAATTCCTTCGATGCCGGCAATTACCAAATTGTAGTTTTCCAGTTTTTTACGCAGGTTAACCCAGTCGCGTTCTGTCGCTTCTTTAGAAAGAAAAAAGTTGTCGACCTGTGTGTAATTGTTTAACATTTTTTGAAAGGATGAAATATTACTTCCTCCAATATTTACAGAGGCAATTTTATGAGTGTCTAAATCTTGAACCGGTAAAACATCATCGTTTTTTAACACCGTCAAAGAACCTTGAATTAGTTTGCGGCAGGTAACTTCGTAGTAGGGCGAATTTAAACGTGCGGTTAGATTTTTTGTTTCGGCAGGTTTGTATTCATTTAAATTTACCCAACGTTTTAGTGCTAAAACAGTAGTGCATTTTGCATCGATTTCTGCCAAAGAAAGTTCTCCATTTTCAATAGCCAACTTAACCGATTCTATCGCTTTTTTTAAATCCGGCACAAATTCAATTAAATCGTTTCCGGCTTTTAAAGCTTCTACTTCGGTGTTTCCGGCTTCGGTTCTTACGCCTTTCATATTAATGGCATCGGTAACTACAAACCCCGAAAAGCCAATTTCATTTTTTAGATAATCGGTAATTATTTTTTTTGAAAGAGATGATGGTTTGCCAGAATTGTCGAGTGAAGGAACGTTGAGGTGAGCTGACATAATTCCGCTAATTCCCTTTTCTGCCAAATATCGGAAGGGGTACGATTCCATTTCATCCATCCTTTTTTTCGAATGAGCAATTAATGGCAATGCTTGGTGCGAATCGGTTTTTGTATCGCCATGTCCCGGGAAATGTTTAGCCACCGGAATTACTCCTGCATCTTGCATTCCTTTGGCCACCATCCACGCTTTTTCAGCCACATTTATTTTGTCTTCACCAAACGAGCGGAAATTTATAACCGGATTATTCGGGTTGGTATTTACATCGGCAACGGGAGCAAAATTCATATTAATTCCCATTTGTTTCAGCTGGTTGCCAAAATCGCGACCCATCTGATAAATGTATGTTGAGTCTTGAACTGCACCAATTGCCTGTGCGTACGGATAAGTCATCGTACTGTCGGTGCGCATTTTTAATCCCCACTCTCCATCAATTGCAACCAACAGCGGCGTTGCGGAAACTTCCTGAAACTGATTAATCCACGACGTTGTTTTTGCCGGTGTTCCCTGCATTACTAAAACGCCACCGGGTTTGTATGTTTTTATTAAATCAACAATTATTGTTTTACTTTCTTCGTTTTGTTTCGGATAAGCGGTAATCATCATCAGTTGTGCAATTTTCTCTTCCAGGGTCATTTTTTGCAATTGTCCGGTTACCCAGCTATCGTTTTTAAAAGCTGCAAAAGGAGGCTCGGTTGCATTTAAAGTAGAAATATTTGCTACTAGAATGAAAAATATAATCAGAATTATTTTTGGAATAACTTTCATAAAGTACTTTTACGGGCAATGTTAATGTTTAAGCGAATGACATTTTAATTCGAAAATCTAAATTGGCATTTTTCGTATTTGCAAATGTAATATTTTAAAGAGTATGTTAAAGTTTATAGGATTGGTAATTTTATTGATTTCGGTTGGATTTTGCTCCGTTTCGGAAAATAATAAAATTGTAACTGGCGCTGAGCAGTGGGAAGAATATCTGCCATTACTGAAAGGTAAAAGTGTGGGGTTGGTAGTTAATCATACATCGATGGTTGGTGATAATCATTTGGTAGATTTTTTATTGAGTAAGAATGTTAAGGTTGAAAAGATATTTGCGCCGGAACATGGTTTTCGTGGAGATGCATCGGCAGGTGCAAAAATTGAAGATGGCATAGATAAAAAAACGGGTATTCCGGTATTTTCTTTATACGGAGAAACCAAAAAGCCAACAAAGGAGCATTTAAATAATTTGGATGTTGTTATTTTTGATATTCAGGATGTGGGGTGTCGGTTTTATACTTACATCTCGACGTTGCATTATGTATTGGAAGCGTGTGCCGAAAACGATTTGCCACTGCTTGTTTTCGATCGTCCAAATCCAAATGGAGATTATGTCGCCGGTCCAATTTTGAAACCTGAATTTCAATCGTTTGTAGGAATGCACCCCATTCCAATAGTTCATGGTTTAACTGTTGGCGAATTAGCAAAAATGATAAATGGGGAAAAGTGGCACAAAGCCGGAAAGCAATGTGAATTAGAAGTTATTCCAGTAAAAAATTATACACATTCAACAAAATATGAATTGCCGGTAAACCCTTCGCCAAACTTGCCAAATTATTTGTCGGTTAGGCTTTATCCTTCGCTTTGTTTTTTTGAGGCTACTAGTGTTAGCGTTGGTCGTGGTACCGAATTTCCTTTCCAGGTTTTGGGAGGATTGAAATCCGATTTGGGAGAGTTTCAGTTTACGCCTAAAAGTATTCCCGGCGTGGCGATAAATCCGTTAAATAAAGGAAAGGTTTGTTACGGTATTGATTTGTGCCAATTGGATGAAATCCCAAAATTCACATTAAAATATTTTCTTGATTTTTATGCACAGTTTGAAACTGAAAAAGAATTTATTACCCGTGAACAATGGGTAAATAAACTAGCCGGTACCAGCGATTTAATCAAACAAATTCGTGAAGGAAAAAATGAAAAGGAGATATTGGAAAGTTGGCAGTCTGAATTAACGGAATACAAAGCACTTCGAAAAAAATATTTATTATACTCAGATTTTTAATAAAAATATATGAATCCATATTTAGTACTCGGAATAATTTTAGGATATTTTCTTGTTTTAATGGGAATTTCGTGGTTGACCTCGCGCAAAGCCGATACCCAGACTTTTTTTACCGGTAACCGCAAATCTCCGTGGTATTTAGTTGCATTCGGAATGGTTGGGGCAACGCTTTCCGGAGTAACTTTTATTTCTGTTCCGGGTGAAGTTGGCAATTCTGCATTTTCGTATTTGCAATTTGTTTTTGGAAATATTGTTGGTTATTGGATTGTAGCTGCAGTTTTATTACCCCTATATTATAAATTAAATTTGGTTTCAATTTATACTTTTCTGGAGCAACGTTTTGGGGAGAGATCGTACAAAACAGGCTCGTTTTTCTTTTTAATTTCAAAATTAATTGGGGCGGCATTTCGCTTGTATTTGGTAGCAGGTGTTTTACAAATTGCATTTTTCGATGCGTTTAATATTCCTTTTACTTTAACTGTAATTGTTACAATTGCGTTAATTTGGGTTTATACTTTTCGTGGCGGAATAAAAACGATTGTGTGGACCGATACCTTGCAAACTCTTTTTTTAGTAAGTGCTGTAATATTTACAATTATTGCAATTACCAAAAACCTCGGTTGGGACACCGGTAATTTAATTAAAGAGCTTGCAAACGATACAAATGCACATATATTTAATTGGGATTGGCGGTCGGGGAATAATTTTTTTAAACAGTTTATAGCAGGTATGTTTATTACAATTGTTATGGTTGGGATGGATCAGGATATGATGCAAAAAAACCTTACTTGTAAGAATAAAAAGGAAGCTCAAAAAAATATGTTGGTGTTTAGTTTTTCATTTCTAATAACCGTTTTTTTGTTTTTATGTTTGGGCGTATTACTTTATATTTTTGCAAACAAAACCGGAATTTCTATTCCTGATAAAACGGATGATTTATATCCTAAGTTAGCGCTTAACTATTTTGGATTGCCGGTTGGAATTGCTTTTTTATTAGGAATTACCGCGGCAGCGTATTCCAGTGCAGACTCCGCATTAACAGCACTTACGACTTCATTTAGTATCGATTTTTTGAAAATAGACAAGTATGATGAACGTAAAAAACAGCGCTTAAAGATGTGGTCTCATTTACTCTTTTCGGTGCTATTGATTTTGATTATTCTGCTTTTTAAAGCCGTAAATAATGAAAGTATTGTGGTGGCTGTTTTTCGTGTTGCCGGATATACTTATGGACCAATTTTAGGATTGTTTGTATTTGGAATGTATTCTAAAAGGAAAGTGATTGATAAATGGGTTCCATTGGTTGGGGTAAGTGCACCCATAATTTGCTATTTTATTTCAAAATATTCTGAAGTAATTTTCAACGGATATAATTTTGGTTTTGAACTTCTTATCTTAAATGGTTTAATTACAATTGCCGGATTGCTTTCAATTTCGAAGAAATAAGCGATTTTAAATTAATAATTGTAAATAAATGTTAAAATATGCAAATTGATTTTTTATATTTGTCGGTACAAGAGCATAACAAAGGCGTTTTATTTTTAAATAATTAAGAAATTGGTTAAATACCTACTTCAAATATTGGCAGTAGTTGTTGTCTTTTTCACACTATCTTCGTGTGAAGATGATGGATATATGAGCTCGTCTGATGCTCAATTACTTTTCTCCACAGATTCAATTACTTTTGATACTATATTTACTACTGTTGGCTCTACAACCCAGTATTTCACTGTACGAAATCCATACGACGAGAGTGTGTTAATTTCCCGGATACGATTAGCAGGAGGGGATATTTCTAATTTCAGATTAAATATAAATGGCGAAATTGGAAGCGAAGTGTATGAAATTGAAGTACCTGCAAGAGATAGTATTTTTATTTTTGTTGAAGTAACTATTGATCCAAACGGGCAAAATTTGCCAATGGTGGTTCAAGACTCTATTGAGTTTACAACTAACGCAAATATTCAGGATATAAAATTATTGGCCTACGGTCAGGATTTCAAATTGATAAAAGGGGAGAGACTGGAAACCACAACATGGACTGCAGAAAAACCTTACTTAGTATATGATTATGCTTATGTAGACAGCACTTCGGTATTAACAATTGAAGCTGGTACAAAAATCTTTTTTCATAAGGGAGCTGGTTTATATGTTAAAGGTAGAATTGAAGCCAACGGTACTTTTCAAGAACCAATTACATTTTTGCCGGATAGGTTGGAAGACGCTTATGAAAATATACCTGATCAGTGGACTGGGATTGTATTGTTTTCAGGAAGCCATGATAATGTATTTAACTTTACAACCATAAAAAATGCCAATATTGGATTGCAGGTTGGTAACATAGAAAATGAAGGTTACGCCTCAACTATATTACAAAATTCGAGAATTGAGAATATGGGATGGGGAGGTTTGCTCGCTTTTAAATCTAAGATATACGGCTATAATAATTTAATAGCTAACTGTGGATTATATGGTGTTGCACTGCTTGTTGGAGGTGAATATGAATTTTACCATTCAACTATTGCAAATTACTGGGGGAATTATTCAAGCAAAGCCAGAACAACTCCCTCGTTAGTAATTTCAAATGTTTTGGTTGCGCCAGATGCAAATGGTGCAAGTGTTAGTTATTCGGGAGATCTTGTGAAAGCAACATTTGGGAATAGTATTATTTATGGTAATATTTCGAAGGAACTGGAATTGGGCGATAACAATGAAAATACTTTTAATTATATGTTCGATCATTGTATTATTCAAGTCTCAGATACATTCGATACATCGAATAAAAATCATTATTTAAACGTATTAAAAGGTAGTGATTATGATCCGCTATTCATTGATCCTTATGAAGAATTTAATTATGCTTTAGATTCGTTATCTGCCGCAAAAGATATTGGAAAGCTGGATTTTGGAAAACAATTTCCGATTGATATACTTAATAATGGTCGAAATGACGATTATGCCCCGGACCTGGGTGCTTTTGAGCGAATTGAAGAGAAAGATGAGGATTAGGCAATTCCTAATACTTCTATTTCTATTAATCAGTATCCCTTCTTTTTCCCAACAAACTACTGATGAGTTTTCTATATTGTTTTATAATGTGGAGAATCTTTTTGACACAAAGGATGATCGTAATTCTACTGATGAAGAATTTACTCCAAACGGAGATCGGCATTGGACTTACAAAAAGCTAAATACCAAATTACTAAATATTTCGAAAGTAATATTAAGCAGCACTGGATGGAAACATCCGGCAATTGTTGCATTGAGTGAAGTCGAAAATCGGGAAGTGTTGGAGCTTCTTACAAAAAGGACAGCGTTAAAATCTGTAAATTATAAAATTATTCACAAAGAATCTCCGGATCATCGTGGAATCGATGTTGCAATTTTATACGACTCGAACCAGTTTTATCCACTTTTATATAAATATTATCCTTTATTAAATAAAGAAGGAGTTGTTGAAGCGACCCGTGAAATTTTATATGTTTCAGGAATTACGAATGGGCAGGATACAATTCACCTTTTTGTAAATCATTGGCCTTCGAGATACTCTGGCTTGCTGGAAACAAGAACTGGAAGAAATTCGGCAGCGAAGTTGTTGCTGCAAAAAGTAGATGATTTATTTGAAAGATATACTTCTCCCAAAATTATTATAGTTGGTGATTTTAATGATCAACCGAGAGATGAAAGTATGTTGAAGTTTTTAAAAGCAAATGAAGTAAGAGAAAAACTTTTGAATACAGAATTGTATAATCTATCGTTTAATTGGAGCAACGAAAAGAATGGCACATTAAAATATCAAATGCAATGGTCTGTTTTCGATCAAATTATAATTTCGGGAGTATTGTTAAATTCAACCAACGGAATGGGCGCTAAACCAGAAAATGCAACCATTATCAATAGTCCTTTTTTGTTGGAAAGAGATGAAAGATATGGAGGTTTAAAACCCAAAAGAACTTTTTATGGATTTACATACAAAGGTGGTTTTAGCGATCACCTTCCTGTTCTATTAAAATTAAATAAAGTTGATTAAACCTCTTTTTTGAGCCCGAGTTCAACCGCCTTTTTCATCATAAATTCAAAAGCTTCTTCATAATTATTTTGAATATCACCATCAAGAATGGCATCTTTTATTGCATCCTTTATTAACCCAACTTCCCGGCACGGTGAAATGGAAAATGTTTTCATAATTAGCTCACCATCAATTGGCGGTTGGAAATTTCGAACAGCATCTTTTTCTTCAATCTCTTTCAGTTTTTGTCGGACAAGTTGAAAGTTGTTCAGATAACGTTTTACTTTCTCAGAGTTCTTCGACGTAATATCTGCCTCGCACAGTGTCATTAAATCATCAATGTCGTCTCCTGCCTCGAATAGTAATCGACGCACAGCCGAATCAGTAACTTCTTCTTCAGACAACACAATGGGACGCATGTGTAAGTGTACCATTTTTTGCACATATTTCATTTTCTCATTTAACGGAAGTTTCATTCTTCTAAAAATGCGGGGTATCATTTTTACTCCAATAAAATTGTGAGCATGAAAAGTCCATCCCTGACCTTCAATGAATTTTTTTGTAGCTGGTTTTGCAATATCGTGAAGCAGGGCAGACCAACGTAACCATAAGTTTTCGGTGTTGGGAACTATTCGGTCGAGTACTTCCAATGTGTGGTAAAAATTATCTTTATGTCCGATACCATTTACTTTGTCTACACCTTTTAACTGTTGTAATTCTGGAAATATTATTTTTAAAAGCCCGGTTTCTTCCAGTAATTTAAAACCAATGGAAGGCTTTGGCGACATCATAATTTTATTGAGTTCGTCAATAATGCGCTCACCGGAAATTATTTTAATACGTTCTCTGTTTTTTGTGATTGATTGTAATGTTGTTTCATTAATCTCAAAACCCAGTTGAGTGGAAAAGCGAATTGCTCTCATAATTCGAAGTGGGTCGTCAGTAAAGGTAATATCAGGGTCAAGCGGAGTTCGAATTATTTTATTTTTCAGATCGTCTATCCCATTAAACGGATCAACTAATTCACCGAAATTAGATTGATTTAATCCTAAAGCCAGAGCATTTATTGTAAAATCTCTTCTGTTTTGGTCGTCTTCGAGCGTACCATTTTCTACAATTGGTTTTCGTGAATCGCGCTGGTAAGATTCTTTTCTAGCCCCTACAAATTCAATTTCCATGTCTTTATATTTCAACATGGCAGTTCCATAGTTTTTAAATATATTGACTTGAGGTTTGGGCTTTAGATTTTTGGCGACATTTTTTGCCAACTCAATTCCACTGCCCACAGTTACAATATCAATATCTTTTGAAGGACGATTAATATAAATATCTCGTACGAATCCTCCGATTACGTACGTTTCCATTTGCATTTGATCTGCAACTTGCGAGATCTTTTCAAATATCTTATGTTTTAATTTATTACTCATTGCTGACAAAATTCGCAGAATCTTCTATGTTTCTCTGACATTATCCAAAAAAATTGTGACAAAATTACAATTATTTCAATCATTTCGGGTTAATATTGTTGAATTTGCAAAAGAGGTACCATTTTTGATATGCAAATATCGAGATTATTAAATATGTAAATAATTAATTAAAACTATATTATCATGTTAGAGCATTTAACAAAAGAGACATTTAAAGAGAAAGTTTTTGATTTTGAAGCGAATAAAGAATGGAAATATGCGGGTGACAAACCTTGTTTAATCGATTTTTATGCAGATTGGTGTGGCCCATGTAAAATGGTTGCTCCACTTTTAGAGGAATTACAAACGGAGTATGGCGATAGTATTGTTATTTATAAAGTAAATACTGAAGATCAGCAAGAATTGGCAGGTATGTTTGGTGTACAGAGTATTCCGTCGTTACTTTTTGTGCCGAAAGACGGGCAACCACAAATGGCGCAGGGAGCGCTACCAAAACAAACTTTTGAAAAGGCAATTGCAGACGTACTAAAAGTTGAAAAGCCTTCGGTTAATTAGAATCTGCCCATAAGTAGGTGTTTGAACCAGAAAGTTCGAATTCAAGGCTTGCTAAGTCATAAAACACAGGAGTATACTATTGTAAATAACTGTTTTTATGACGAGCGTAATGCAGAAGTCGGACTTTATAGACAAATACTAATTAAGATATTCAAGAACTTTTTCAAGTTGAATACCACGGGAACCTTTTATTAAAATGTTCCCGTTTTTTATTGGGCTATTTTGTAAGTAAGCATTAAACTCAGATACAGTAGGGAATGTTTTGAAATTGAAAGTTGCACCGATTTCGGTGAATATTGAACCAACCAGAAAAACTTCTGTGGGTTTTAAGTTTTCAAGTAATTCAAGAATTAATGTATGTTCTTGCAGGGAATATTTTCCTAATTCCAGCATATCACCCAGAACCAAATAATTTTTCTCTTTGCTGTTCAATAAAAAACTATTTATGGATGCTTGCATGCTGGTAGGATTGGCATTGTAGGCATCCATAATTATTTTAAGGTCGCCTTTTTTTATTAGTTGCGAACGGTTATTTTCAGGTTTGTATTCTTTTAGAGCCGTTTGAATGTCTAATGGATCGACTCCAAAATGGTTGCCAATACAAACAGCAGCCATTATGTTTTCGAAATTATAATCACCTGTTAGATTTGTGTTTAAATACAAAATCCCTTTTTTGAATTTCGTTTTTATGTGCACAAAAGGAGGCGATTGAAGTAGCTCTCCCGTTAGATCAGAATTACCGGTGCCAAAAGTTTTGATTGTTGTGTAATTACCTACAATATCTTTTAAAATAGTATTGTCCTGATTATAAAAAAACAGGCCATTTTTATTTTTTATAAAATTGAAAAGTTCAGATTTTGTTTTTACAACCCCTTCGAATGAGCCAAAACCTTCAAGATGCGCTTTGCCAATGTTTGTAATTATTCCATAATCTGGCTCTGCAATTCTGCAAAGTTCTTCAATTTCTCCCGGGTGGTTGGCGCCCATTTCAACAACTCCAAACTGTGTCTTTGCATTCATCTTTAACAAAGTAAGGGGTACTCCAATATGGTTGTTTAAATTTTCCTGAGTATAACTTACTTTGTATTTTTTAGATAGAATAGCTGCCACCAATTCTTTTGTTGTCGTTTTGCCGTTAGTTCCAGTTATGGCTAAAATTGGTATTCCAAGCTTTTTTCGATGGAGGTTGGCTAATTCCGAAAGAGCATCCAGTACATTGTCTACCAAAATTGTTTTTTCTGAAGAGACATACTTTTCTTCATCAATTATTGAATAAGCTGCTCCTTTATTAATCGAGTCTGTAGCAAATTTATTCCCATTAAAATTCTCTCCTTTTAAAGCAAAGAAAAGGCTCTGTTTTTCAACTTTTCTGCTGTCAGTTGAAATCAGAGGAAATTCCTTAAATAGTTGATAAATTTCTTTGGCTGTTGTCATTTCTAAAAAATAAAAAAACCTTCCGTCGTTCGACGAAAGGCTTTTTATATACTAATATTAAATATTTTATAATCCTTCCGGGCTTCCAACTCGTACCATAGCACAACGGAATCCAATATCGTTTTGTGCTTTGGTTTGTTCCAGGTATCTTCTGGTTCCGGGCACCAACCAGTAAGGACGGTCTTTCCAGGATCCTCCTTTGTATACTCTAACATTGTCATTAATTAATGAAGTGAAGTTCCCATTTTCATCTTGAATGTACATCCCGTCAGTTTTTTTGTCTTGAAAGTCAGCCCAACTGGTACCTTCAATTATTTGAGAATTAGGATCACCATCATTAAAATTTCTTTGATCCATTCCCGCAATTGTATCTTTAATTAATTCGCCATATTCGTTACGCATTAAAGTTCCATTTTGGTCTCTACGATTTTCCGTTATAACATTACCGCGAAAGGGATTAAATTCATCAACATCGTTAAACGACATTGAGCGGTATACGTCGGAAACCCATTCGTTTACGTTGCCAGACATACAATAAAGTCCATAGTCGTTTGGATCGTAAGAAAATACCGGTGCCGAAATATCTGCATTATCATTTAGCGCTCCGGCCATACCCATCATATCTCCACGTCCACGAACAAAGTTGGCTTTCATGTTCCCCTTTTCTTTTCTTGAATCTTCACGAAGATATGCTCCATTCCAAGGATAAATTTTACGGTCGGTAAGTAATTCACCATCCGTATTTTCGGTTAATCCATAAGCAGCATATTCCCATTCAGCTTCGGTTGGCAGCCTATATTTTGGTAACATAATCCCATCTTCTATTTTAACACGTCGGGTAGAACCATCTGGATTAGTAACAGGGTCTTCTCCATCTGTTCCTTGATATAAACCAACTTGATATGTATCCGAAGTATAAATATTTTGTCCGGATTGGGCATTGTCGTGTTGTAAAATTCCTTTGTCAACCAAAATTTGCTCATTAACCCTATCAGTACGCCACTTGCAATATGCTTCTGCCTGATTCCAGGAAACACCTACTACAGGGTATTCATTGTATGCCGGATGTCTGAAATAATTTGTAACGTAAGGTTCGTTATACGCTAATTCTTTGCGCCAGGTTGAAGAATCGGGTAATGCTGCTTTATGTTTAGTGCCATCGCCAGGATATACTCGCGCTAACCAATGTGTGTACTCCCGATAATCCTGATTGGAAACTTCAGTTTCGTCCATATAAAAAGATGCCACAGTTACTCTGCGAGGGTGATTATCCCATTTATACATAACGTCTTGTTCTACACGTCCCATAGAAAACGTTCCTCCCTGGACAAAGGTCAATCCTGGGCCTGCCTCTTGTTCGTATTCAGAAAGAAAGGGAATGTTTCCTGTCTCTTCTGCATTGTATTCCCAGCCTGTTGTGCGAGACGATTCTCCTTTTCTTCCTTTGCCGTCTTTACCACCAAATAATCCGCAACTAGAGACTAGTGCGGCTATAAATATTATAAATAAAGTCTTTAACTTCATCAATGTCATTTTTTGTATTACTTTTCCAATCGTCACAAATATAACTAAAATGTTCAATTCTTATTGTTTTGGCTTTTTAAATTTTTTTCAACTTTGTTAATATCTTTGTCGGCCTTACTATTAATTCTAATGTAAAGTTGAATTTAGTTTTAACTTACAATATTTATATTTTAAGGTCGTTTAAGGGTTATTAACAGATGCACGTTTTATGAGAAAGTATATTTTTCTGTTGTTCATAATTGTTGTTGGCTTTTCGGTAAGTGATGTTCAAAAGGAGCAAATTACGCTGAATTGGGTTATTAATCTAGATAATCCGGAGCAACCCGTAATTACTTTTGAGAATGCTTTTTTTGATGATAATGAACCATTTATACCCATATTTTCGAGAGTCAGTAGTTTGAAGGGAAAAAATCAGGATGTAAAATATGTGATAGAAAATCCGGTATTTGTAGAGTCGCAAATAATTTTTAATTCTAATACAATCTTATCAGAAGATATTCAGGTTGAAAGTCAAAAAATTGTCTCAGGTGGAAATCAAAATATACACTTAAAAATTACGCCGGTTAAAAAGGTTGGAGATAAGATATTCTTATTAAAAAGCTTTGATTTAAAAAAGATACCGTCAACAACAAAAAGTACTGTAAAAGAGCTTGTTGAATGGAAAGATCAATCCGTTTTAAAATCAGGGAAATGGATAAAAATCAGTACCTCAGAAAAAGGGATTTATAAAATACCCTATTCAAAGTTAGCCGAATGGGGATTTCCTAATGCTACGCAGGTGAACGTATTTGGAAGTGGTGGCGCTTTACTTTCTGAAAATCCGGGGAATATAAATTACAACGATTTAAACCAAAATTCTGTTTGGCACGGTGCGAATAATGGTATTGAGTGTTTATTCTTTTATGCCCAGGGAACCATTGATTGGCTACAGGATTCATCAGGAGAAAATTTTAAACATTCAATAAATCATTACACAAAAGAAGGCTACTATTTTTTAACTGACGAAGTGGGATCTCCAAAGATTGTTGAGTTGTTTCCAGAGGTAACAGAATCGGCAACACACCAAATTTCTTCATTTAATTCTTATGTATTGCACGAAAAGGAGTTGGTAAATGTACTACAGCACGGATCTGGAAAACAATGGTTTGGGGAAAGTTTTCGAAATGGTTCGAGTAGTTCTGCAGAGGTAAATTTGGCAGATGTTGATAATTCTAAAGTGGCCTCGGTTCGGTTAAATACTATTGGTCGTTCTTATCAGTCCTCCGAATTTGAGGTATTAATTGATGACAAAAATGTTGGTGTTATAAATTTCAATAAAGTTAATACCGATAGTCAGACAGCTTTATATGCTGATGAAAAAGAGAAAAGTTTTTTTGTAAATCCTAACGGAAATATACTTGAAATTCAACTTAATTATTTAGCAAATAGTATAGATAATAATGCTTCTGGATGGCTCGATTTTATTGAAGTTAATTATCATAGATTTTTAAAGACGGGGAATGTTCCGGTACATTTTCGCGATGTAAATTCTGTTGGAGAGGGAAACATTGTGGAATTTTCCATTGAAAATAGCTCTTCAGGTTCAACAGTTATCGACGTTTCGGACCCCAGTAGTATTAAAGAAATTCCTTTGCAGCTTTCGGGTAGTGTAGCAAGTTTTAAACGGCCAGCTGAAGAATTACAAGAATATGTTGTTTTTAATTCAACCGGTACATTTTTAGAACCTGTGTTTGTTGAAGAGGTTGAAAATCAAAATTTGCATGGAATAAGCACCCCGGAATTTGTCATCATTTCGCATCCCGGGTTTTTGAATTCAGCAAATAACCTGGCTGATTTTCATAGAAGTTATGACGGGATGAGTGTTGAAGTAGTTTCTTCTGATCAGGTATTTAATGAGTTTAGTTCGGGTACAAAAAATGCAACAGGAATACGGAACTTTTTTAAAATGCTTTACGATAGGGGCAGCACGTTGAAATATGTTCTGCTTTTAGGCGATGGAAGTTTCGATAATAGAAACATTCGATCAGAGAATAAAAATTTCATCCCTACTTTTCAATCCGATAATTCTTTAAGCCCCACATCTTCATTTGTTACCGACGATTATTTTGTTATTCTGGATGCAGATGAAAGTGTTTATAATGGAGCTGTTGATTTGGGAATTGGAAGAATTCCGGCATCTACAGTTTTCGAGGCAGAGTTGGTTGTTGATAAAATTATAAACTATTATTCTACTGATGCTTTGGGCGATTGGAAAAACGTGGTTTGTTTTATTGGCGACGACGAAGATGGAAACCTGCATATGAAAGATTCTGAAAAGCTTGCAGGTCAGGTAAATGCTAATCACCGGGAATTTGTAACAGATAAAATCTACTTCGATTCGTATAAAGAAGAAGCAACACCAGCTGGCGAACAATACCCCGGTGTAACAGAGGCAATTAACAACCGGGTAAAAGAAGGTGTTTTGGTTTTGAATTATGTGGGGCACGCAAATAATCGATTTATGGCAGACGAACGGGTTCTTGATATTAGTAATGTAAATACCTGGTCCAATGCAGATCATCTTCCTATTTTTGTAACTGCTACTTGCGAATTTAGCCGCTTCGATGCCGACGAAACTTCAATCGGAGAATATGTATTATTTAATCCCAACGGTGGTGGAATTGGATTATTCTCAACAACCCGGGTGGTTTTTGCGTATTCAAATTACCTGCTTAGTCGTAGTTTCTACGAGTATATATTCGAAAAAGATGAAAATGGGAAACGCTACCGAATGGGCGACATAATGCGATTGGCAAAAGTAAATACCATAAATACTACTAATAAAAGGAATTTTAGTTTGTTGGGAGACCCTGCATTAAAATTGTCGTATCCATCTAATAAAGTTGTTACAACTGCCATTAACGGACATAACGCAGAAAGTGATCCGGATACAATTGGAGCCTTGCAAACGATAGAGGTTGAAGGATATGTTGCTGATTTTTCGAATAATAAACTAAATGATTTTTCGGGTGAAATTACATTAACAATCTACGATAAAGAAATTGTGATGGAAACGCTTGGTAATGGCGGTGAAACTCCAATGAACTTTACGGTTCAGGAAAATATAATTTACAAAGGATTGGCAAGTGTAAATAATGGAAATTTTTCTTTCAGCTTTGTTGTGCCCAAAGATATTGCGTATAATTTGGGTAATGGAAAAATAATCTATTATGCTACCAATAATACAATTGATGCGGGCGGTGCTTTTGAGAACTTTGTTATTGGAGGGTCTTCCGAAACTCAGATTCCTGATAATAGTGGGCCTGATATTCAGCTTTTTATGGATTCGCCAGCTTTTGTTAACGGGGGAGAAACCAGCAAAAGCCCAACTTTAATAGCCTATCTTTCTGACGAAAATGGAATTAATACGGTAGGCTCGGGAATCGGACATGATATTACCGCTGTTTTTGATAATGATTTTTCTAATGTGTTGGTTTTAAATGATTCTTACCAGGCAAATATCGACGATTATACAAGTGGAGTAGTTAATTTTCCCTTGAAGGATTTAGCTATAGGAAAACATACTTTACTACTAAAAGCCTGGGATGTGGCCAATAATTCTTCAGAAGTAGAAATTGAATTTGAAGTATCGGGAGAATTTAATATCAATGTAGTAAGCAATTATCCAAACCCAATTAGCGACTATACATATTTTACATTTGAGCACAATCAATCTGGTGCAGTATTAGATGCAATTATTGAAATATTTGACCAAGGTGGAAGACGAGTAGATTACATTACAACGGAGGTTGGATCCGATGGACTTGTAAGTAATCCGATTCGTTGGGACACGAATGAAACCAATATTTATTTGATGAACGGTATTTACGTTTATCGGGTATTCGCACAAAATTCAGATGGAGTAATTGCTTCAAAATCAGGAAAAATGCTGGTAGCTCATTAATTTTTTTTACCAAATGTAATTTTTCAGATAAAGTACCGTTCTCTTTTGTACAATAACTATTGCTAGAAAGACAATTATTATATCTTTGCAGCGCTCAATTATATATAATTATGATCCGATTTTTTAGATTTTTATTTCTGATGACTTTGGTTATCACCATTTCAGAAGGTGTTATGGCACAAGCTACAACTTCTGGTGCCAATACAATTACAACAGCAGTCCCGTTTTTGTCAATCACACCCGATTCAAGGGCCGGTGGTATGGGAGATGCCGGAGTAGGTACAACTCCCGACGTTAGTTCGCAACACTGGAACCCTGCAAAATATGCTTTTATGGAAAGCGATATGGGAATAGGATTGTCTTATTCTCCATGGTTGCGTGCTTTGGTTGATGATATAAACCTTGCCTATTTGTCGGGTTATAAAAAATTAGACAATGTTCAGGCAATAAGTGCTTCGCTGCGCTATTTTGCATTGGGAGATATTGTATTTACAAGTGGTGAAGGAGAATTTATGGGGCAACAAAGTCCAAATGAATTTGCCATAGATTTGGGTTATACTCGTTTGTTATCAGATGTTTTTGCAGGAGCTGTTGGCATTCGTTATATTCGTTCCGACTTAACAGGCGGTCAATTGGTAAATGGCGTTGAAACGCATGCAGGAAGTTCTTTTGCTGCCGACGTTGCCTTTTATTATTACAATGAATTTAGAGCGAATGGAAAAGATAATATTTTTTCTGCTGGTATAAACATTCAGAATATAGGTTCTAAAATATCTTATACAGAGGGAGAGGTAAAAGATTTTATTCCAACCACGCTAAAATTAGGAGCTTCCTATACAACTGAACTGGATGAATATAACAGTTTCTCTTTTTCTGTTGAGGCCAATAAATTGTTAGTGCCAACACCTCCCAAAGATTCTACAATTTATAATCCGGATGCTGTAATTTTACCCGGGGGTATCTATTCCGACATGGGTGTTATTGAAGGGATGATTACCTCTTTTAACGATGCACCGGGTGGTTTTAAAGAGGAGATGCAGGAAATTACGTTGGGAATCGGTGTAGAATACTGGTATAACAAACAATTTGCTATCCGTGCAGGTTATTTCTACGAACACGAAAATAAGGGTAATCGTAAATACATGACTGCCGGTGCTGGTCTTAAAATGAATGTATTTGCGCTCGACTTTTCATACTTGTTGCCAACACAACAAAATCATCCTTTGGCAAATACTTTGAGGTTTACCCTCTCTTTTGACGTTGATGCCTTTAGTAAGCAGAAGTAATGGATTTCCGAATAGGACACGGATTTGATGTTCATGCTTTAGCCGAAGGAGAAACCTTGTGGCTGGGTGGTATTTTAATTCCACATTTTAAAGGTACAATTGCTCATTCCGATGGCGATGTTGTAATTCATGCCATTTGCGATGCAATGTTGGGAGCTTTGAAACTTCGGGATATTGGCACTCATTTTCCTGATACTTCTTTAGATTTCAAAAATATTGACAGTAAAATACTGCTAAAAAAATCATACGATTTAGTAAAAGAAAAAGGCTACGAAATTGTAAATATCGATTCTACAATTAGCGCACAGCAACCTAAATTAAAACCGTTTATTCCTGAAATGGAAAATGTAATGGCAAAAGTTTTAGGTGTTAATGTTGATTGTGTATCTGTAAAAGCAACTACCACAGAAAAATTAGGTTTCGAAGGCCGGGAAGAAGGGATTTCTGTGAATGCGGTAGTTCTGTTGAAAAAATTATAATATGGAAAATAAACGAACTTTGGTTATTGGGGCGAGTACAAATCCTGCCCGATATTCGCACATGGCGATTCATTCTTTACAAAAGCATGAAAACGACGTTGTTGCATTAGCAAAGCGTTCCGGGAAAGTAGCAGATATTTCCATTCAAACTGAACTTCCCACAAGCGAAAATATTCATACCGTAACCTTATATATTGGCTCGCAACGGCAACCGGAATATTATAACTATTTGCTGGAATTAAATCCAAAGCGTTTAATTTTTAATCCCGGAACTGAAAACAATGAGCTGGTTGAAAAGCTGAAATCCAAAGGGATTGAAACCTTTGAAGCTTGTACTTTGGTAATGTTGAGTACCGGACAATATTAATTCAAAATTTCGCAAAAAATGTTTACTGAAATTCAATCGTTCGAGGAATTTTTAAAATTGAAGGAAGACGAACCTGCATTGTTGGCTTATTTTTCTACTGAAATCTGTAATGTATGTAAAGTTCTAAAACCTAAAGTTGCTGAATTAATTCAATCTGAATTTCCTAAAATAAAATTGGTTTATATTAAGTCCGATAAACTCCCCGAAGTAGCTGCACAAAATCAGGTTTTTGCAGCACCTACCATTTTAGTTTTTATAGATGGCAGAGAATACATTCGTAAAAGCCGAAACATTGGAATTAGCGAATTACAGCAAGAAATCGAACGACCTTATTCTATGATGTTTTCTTAGCATCTCCACGCCTTTGCGAGCAAAAAAATTAAAACAACCCATCCAATAATTCCTCATCCGCCTCATTTGGTAAAGTAATTTTCAAATCAGGGTTCTCTTTCATTG
>JABMPI010000723.1 GCA_013203755.1 Bacteroidota bacterium | reverse complement strand
TAAAATGAACAGCCCCGGCTTGTGCTCCTCTTCCAAAAAGTGTATTCTGCGGGCCTTTTAATATCTCTACTTGTTCCATATCAAACAATTCAACCGATGAAGAACTTGCCCGGTTAATTGGAACATTGTTGTAATAGGTAGAAATTCGCGGTTGCGCACTCGGACTTACTTCGTCGCTGGTTAACCCGCGCATTACAAAACTCGGGCGGTTGGCTCCCTGCTCGCGAATGTATAATCCGGGTACAAATTCGCTGAGTTGCCCCAGTTCAGTAATATTATTCTGTTCGATTGTTGTTGCTCCAATTGCAATAATTGCAGCTGGTACATCCAAAAGTTGTTGTTCTCGTTTCTGAGCATTTACGGCCACAGGTTCAATGTGTATGTTTTCCTGGGTTAGCATTATTTTGTAGAAATTCTCACCAGGTCGTAGCTCGTAATCAATGGTTTTTGTTTTAAATCCAATGTATGAAATACGAATTCTTGCTTTCCCGGTTTGAAGGTTCTCAATCAGGAACTCACCATTTTCGTTGGAATTGACCCCTTTGGCAGTACCGTCGATGGAAACACTTGCACCTGCCAACCCAATTCTATCTCGGTCGTAAATTTCGCCATGTATAAAAACAGGCTGTAGTTGTTTTGAAACCTGTTCAATATCGCGGTATTTACGTTTTACTTTCCCCTTTCTCTTCGATTGACTAAATGTCGGAATTATTATAAAAAGCAGAACTGAAATTGCTAATATATGTTTCATGTTTTTTGTTTTCTGAATTTGCATCTGTAAAATAACGAAAATGTTGTAAAATAATTTTGCACGTAATTACATCTTTTTTAAAAAGAGGGATTAAAATGATTGAGATTAAATTAAATATTTAAAACTATCCTGAAAAAAAAGTATGATTATAATTCAGAGGAGTTTTATCTGTTGTCTTGAAAAACAAACAATTATAACCAGATAAAATTGTAGGGTGCTAATATTCTCTGGCTGTCTCACCATGGTGACTAATGTCTAATCCTTCTTTTTCTTCTCGAGGGCTTACTTTTACGGGAACAAACCTGTCGATAACTTTAAGAATTCCCAGTGTAAAAAAGAACCCTGCACCAATGGCTAAAGTTAATGCGACCAATTGTTTAAATAGCAGACTGAAACCACCACCGTAAAACAAGCCGTTTACTCCATTTTCGTTAATTGCGGTAGTTGCAAATAAGCCAAGCAAGATGGTGCCAATTACGCCTCCCATGCCATGAACTCCCCAACCATCGAGGGCATCGTCCCAGCCTTTGTTCTCTTTATAACGAACAGCCAGGTAGCAACCTCCTCCTGCAATAATCCCAATTATTGCGGCAACAGGAAGTGTTACGTATCCTGCGGCAGGAGTTATTGTGGCAAGTCCGGCAACAGCACCCGTCATAAGTCCGATAAATGAAGGTTTCTTTTTGCCAGTATTCCATTCAATTATTAACCAGGTAATGGCCGCAAACGATGCAGAAATATCGGTGTTTAGAAAGGCTGCAACAGTAATGTGGTTTACGTTTAACTCGCTTCCGGCATTAAAACCATACCAACCAAACCAAAGAAGTGCGGTGCCAATACCAACCAAAGGAATATTATTTGGAATGTTTCTTTTATCTTTTCGTTTGCCAACAAAAAATGTAGAAGCAAGCGCGGCAAATCCAGCTGTGGCATGAACAACAATTCCACCTGCAAAATCAAGTACACCCCATTCTGCAAGAATTCCACCACCCCAAATCATGTGTACAAACGGATAATAAACAAACAGCTGCCATGCAATTAGAAAAATAATGTAGGCTTTAAACGAAACCCGGTTGATAAAAGCACCGGTGATTAAAGCGGGAGTTATAATGGCAAACATCATTTGGTAAGCAACAAAAATATATTCTGGAAATCTTTTGTCTGGAGAATAAAGAGTTTTTGGAGTAATTCCATTTAGAAATACCTTGTCAAGATTCCCAAAAATTCCTAAAAAGTCGGTGCCGTCCGCCATATTACCACTAAAGC
>JABMPI010000722.1 GCA_013203755.1 Bacteroidota bacterium | reverse complement strand
TTAAAACAAACCAGCCTGGCGGCAGCTGGAATAGCAGTAACTCCGTCAATAGTATTTTCGCAAAATCCGGGAAAAAAAGACATATCTCAGATTCTAAAAAATCTTTCAGAATTAAATGATGTAGTAATTGAAGAATTACTTTTAAAGCAAATAGATAAGTCAGGCGACCGATGGGATGGTGGAGTATTCGACAGGTATGAATTACCCAATGCACATGCCACAAACGATTTTATTATGAAATTGGGAGCTGCCTATGCATCACCTTATTCCAAATACCATCTTTCGGAGAAGTTAGAGAATCCGCTTGAAAGAGCGATTCAATGCCTCTTAAATGTTCAGCATAACGATGGAACAATTGATTTGCATAGCACCAATTTTCATTCCACACCCGATACTGCTTTTCTTGTCAACTATTTATCACCGGGGTATGTAAATCTAAAACGATTAAACCACCCGGGATTAAAAACATTCGTTGAAAAAACCGAAGAGTTCTTTCAAAATGCAGGTAAATGTTTTGTTGAAGGGGGTGTTCACACGGCCAATCATCGTTGGGTTGTTTCATCGGCTATGGCAAGGCTAAACTCATTTTTTCCTTCAAAAAAATACCTCGTCCGAATTGACGATTGGCTTGCCGAAGGAATCGATTTGGACCCTGACGGACAATACACCGAACGAAGTGTTTCCGTCTATTCACCCACGTGCGATGATATGTTTTTAACCATGGGGCGCTTATTAAAGCGTGAGGACTTAATGGATGTGGTGCGAAAAAATCTGGATATGACACTCTATTACATTCAGCCCGGAGGCGAAGTATTAACTGATGCTTCAGGCAGACAGGACAGCGCATACACAGGCTATGTAAATTATTATTATTACACTTACCTCTATTTTGCAATTACAGATAAAAATCCTGTTTACTCTGCGGTTTGTAAATTAATTGAACAGGAGATGCCTGAAAAAATACTGAAGTTTTTGCCTTATATATTGGAACTTCCTCTTTTTGAACAAGAGCCACCGCAACCAGCAAAAATTCCAAACAACTATTTTAAAAGATTCCAGTATTCCGGATTATTTCGTATCAGACGGGGAGATACGGATATTTCAATAATTGAAAATAATCCTACATTTCTGTCATTTATGAAAGGAAGTGCAGTGATGCAGTCCATGCGTTTGGGAGCATCTTTTTTTGGAAGTCGCGGACAGTTTGTTGCTGAACAAACTAATTTTGATGGAAAGAAAATAGAGCTGATGCGCAGTCATAAACACGGCTATTTTCAACCCTTTCCAAAAGATAAAATAACGGGTGATGGAATTTATAGTAAAATGCCGCGTGAAGAAAGAGAATTAAGCGAAGCTCAAATAATCAACTACAAAGTGAGTATTATCGAATCGAGTGGAAAAGTCAGCATCGAAATTGACATCCACGGTACTGATTACGTCCCGGTTTCGCTGGAGATGAGTTTTCGACCGGGTGGTGAGTTAACTGGAGTTACAGCGGATAAAAATGCGGAGGATACTTATTTCCTTGAAAGTGGAATGGGACAATACAAAAAGGGTGATGATGTAATTACATTTGGCCCCGGAACAGTAAGCCACAAATGGGCAGAAATGCGTGGAATGTTACCCAAACAAAAAGGTAACAGCGTTTATATAACCGGTTATACACCTTTTAAACATACCATTGAGTTGAGCTAATTTATAAATTTTAAAAGTACTGATTAAAAATGTTTCTGATGACAAAAATCTGGTTAGTGTTGTTTTTTTTTGTAAACCTGTTGTGGTGTGATGTTGGTAAAAAAGAAGAACCGGAAGAAGTTGGTTTATGGAGTATCGAACAAGTACAGAATGCCATAAATAACTGCGAAGAAAAAGTATTAGGAACACTAGAAAATCTTAACACCTACGAAAAATCACCGCGAACAATTCCTGCTGGTGAAATTCACTGGAATGCAAAACCGGCAGGGGGTTGGACAAGTGGATTCTGGGCAGGAATACTGTGGTATGTTTATGAAGGAACGGGGAATGAAAAAATAAAAACCGAAGCCGAAAAATTTACAGCCGAATTAAAACCCATTTTGAATCAACCTGTAAAGAGCCATGATTTGGGCTTTATTTTTAACAGCAGTTTTGGAAATGGTTACCGGCTGACCCAAAACGAGGAATATAAAAAGGTGCTGTTAATTGCAGCCGATTCTTTATCGCATCTGTACAATCCAGCAGTTGGAACCATTTTATCCTGGCCTGCACAGGTTCGTAAAAAAGTGTACTATCCTCACAATACAATTATCGATAATATGATGAATCTGGAGCTCTTGTTTCTGGCTTCAAAAAATTCATCCAATAAAGTCTATTCCGAAATGGCAACTTCTCACGCCGACGTAACTTTGCTTAACCATATCCGACCCGATTCAACGGTTTACCATGTTTTGGTTTACGATGATAAAACCGGAGAGTGTATTCGAAAATGTACCCATCAGGGATATGCAGATAACTCGGTGTGGGCGCGCTGACAGGCCTGGGGAATTTACGGATATACCATGT
>JABMPI010000721.1 GCA_013203755.1 Bacteroidota bacterium | reverse complement strand
TATGGGTTGTGATGATTTTGCGGATTGGTGGTTTACTGTTCAAAACAATACGATCGAAAAGTATGGATTAAAGCTTTGGTCGTGGGATCCGGGACCCGGTAACGGCAAGTTTTGCTATAATGAAAAACATGGACATTTGCAGGGGAAAGGTGAATACAAAGGTTGGCGAAATGCAACCGAGGTTATGCGGAAGCTTAAGGAAAAACATCCGGATTTGTTTTTGATGGCATTTTATGGTCGTAAAGAATACGGGCTCTGGGGATTTAAATATTTTGATCAACATGAATCTTATTGGGAACAAACTGTGCCTTTTAGTGCGACAATACATCCGGATATTCATGCTGACCGTGTAAATGCAGACGGGATTCGACTCCAAAGTTGGTGGAATCAGAATTTTCGGTTTATGCCACCTCAAATTAACCATGTTTTAGTACACAGAATTCAGGAAGGTTATTGGGATCAAAGACTTCCAAAAGCATGGGATCATATTGGATGGAAATATAGTGTTATGTCCGGCTTAGCATGTGGTGGTGGGATAATGACCGTGATTCTTCCCGATAATATTGAAAATGTTCCGGGGATGAAAGAGTTTTACGCCAAATGGCTGAAATGGGGAAGAGATAATTTTGATCTATGCAAATACAATGTCCCTTTTGGAGAGCAACTTCGTGTGGGTGGAGTTGATGGTTGGGCGCGGATTCACAATGGTCATGGTTTCATCTTCCTGTGTAACCAAAATCCCCGGCCCTCGAAAATTGTATTTAAACTTGATGATGAAATTGGTCTTCAGGACGATATAAAGTTCACACTTAAGGAATCTTATCCTAATGAAGGAGGCTTCTTTTTCGATGCAAAACATCCAAATGGATTGTTCCAAAGAGGTGACCAGATTGAATGTATAGTGCCAGCTTATCAAATAGTTTTGATGGAACTTTCTTCTGCCAATAACAAAGCTGGGGTAACAATTCCAGACAAAAAAACCATTGAGAATTATATTGGTGAACGGTTTACAACTCCTGTTCGAATGCTCGATAATTGGACAACAAGAAATGGGGAGAAGTTTTCTTTTCCATTCAATAAAAGGGAGGAAAATCTTGTGTTAACTACCTCTTTTTTTGCAGCCGAAAAAATTAAGCATATTTTGGAATCTAATCGTCCAAAGAATTTGAAAGAATTTGAGTCTCTTATTCCGAAATGGAAAAAGGAATATCCAGATAATTTTGCCTGGGCTCGACCCGATCGACTTTGGTTTATAATACCTTCTGCGAATGCCGCAACAGTCTATGAGCCAAAATTATTCGTTAATGGAAAGAATGTTGTTATTGAATGTCATGTGATAGCTGGTCGTCCGATTATTCACTATGCGGATGTAAGTGATTTTATGTTATGGAATCAGGAGAATAAACTGGAATTGCATTTTGGAAATATTGAACAAAATCAGTTTTTGGGACCCTATCTTGATTATCCTGAGAAGGAGACAATGGCTCCGGGACAGAAAAAATCAGCAATTTGCAGTTTACTTCCAGGTCTTTATGCAAAATCTACAGTTTACGACCGACCTGTTGATTCCGATATGCCCACCCGCATAACTGAAACGAAAGACCAATTACATCTAATTAAATCAGCAAAAATGACTCCCGATTTTTTCGTTTCCGGACAGCCGGTTAATATTACTGTAAAACTTAACCGCCCCAAAGACGAAATTGGAAAAGTAATGATATCGCTTCCCGGAGGGGATGCCGAAATGACTTACAACAAAGACAATGATGAATGGAATATACAGTATCGCCCAAGTGGACGAGAAGGACTCATTATGGATGTTTCATTTTTTCGGATATGGGCAGTTTTAAAAGGTGGACGTATTAGTGAACCTTTTGACGTCCCAGTTAAATGGCATTATAATAAATAATCTTATTCGTTTAAAACAATAGAACTATGACAAATAAAAAAAACACAAAGGTTTTAACATGGTCAATCATTGTAGCCTTAGGAGGTTTCCTTTTTGGTTTTGACACAGCAGTTATTTCGGGTGTAGAGAAACATATCCAGGAATTATTTCAGTTGTCCGCATTTCAGCATGGATTTACAATTTCTTCCGCCTTAATTGGAACGGTAATAGGAGCATTAATATCAGGAAGGCCGGCTGACCGTTATGGAAGAAAACCCATACTTTTCATAATTGCTGCCTTATATGTTATAACAGCACTTGGAAGTGCTCTTTCAAATAGCGTGAGTTCATTTATTATTTTTCGTTTTCTTGGAGGTATCGGAATAGGAGCCTCATCAGTGGTTGCCCCAATGTATATTGCAGAAATATCACCGGCAAAAATCAGAGGAAAGATGACCGCGATGTTTCAATTCAATGTTATTTTCGGGATATTAATAGCTTATATTTCTAACTTTCTGTTGCGGGATGTTGGTTCTGAACCCTGGCGATGGATGCTCGGAGTTGCCACAGTACCGGCCTTCCTGTTTTTCTCCTTCCTGTTTTTAATTCCTGAAAGTCCCAGATTCCTTATTAAAATTGGACAAATTGCAAAAGCAAAAACTATTTTAGAGAAAATTGAGGTGTCATCAATTGATGAAGAAATTGAGGATATAAAAT
>JABMPI010000720.1 GCA_013203755.1 Bacteroidota bacterium | reverse complement strand
TTCAGCACACAAAAAGGTGGAGTGGGCAAAACAGCATTTACAGTTTTAATGTCGAGTTACCTGCATTATGTAGAAGGTTTGGAAATAGCGATTGTGGATTGCGACTATCCCCAACACAGTATTGTACAAATGCGCCAGCGCGATATGGAACAGGTGATGAAAGACAATTACTACAAGCAGATGGCGTACAAACAATTCACAGCCCTGAAACGAAAAGCATACCATGTTGAGAAGAGTTTGACCGACGATGCAATTAAAACTGCCGATAAGCTTATTGAGGAAGCCGCCAACCAGCCCGATATTATTTTCTTCGACTTACCGGGAACATTAAATAGCAAAGGTGTAGTAAAAACACTGGGCGGTATGGATTACATTTTTTCGCCTGTAAGTGCTGACCGCGTGGTAATGGAAAGTACCCTGAAATTTGCAACCATGCTCAACGAAAATCTGATTAGCGTTGGTAAAAGTGACATAAAAGGTTTGTACCTCATTTGGAACATGGTGGATGGCAGGGAGAAAAATGAATTGTACCAAGTTTACGAAAATGTAATTGGTGAGTTGGGCTTAAACATCCTGAAAACATTTGTGCCCGACTCAAAACGATTCCGACGCGAGCTCAATACTGTACACAAGCCGGTGTTCCGTTCCACTCTTTTCCCGGCACACAACAGTTTATTAAAAGGCAGTAATCTTGATGCTCTGGCTGCCGAAATTCTGCAAATCATTAAACAATAAACATTATGGCACGAAAAAAATATAACCCGGATGAAATTAACGAAGATTTTATCATTTCTACCATACAGCATGAGCAACCAGCCTCGGAAAAGCCAAAGGAACAAGCCAAGCCGCAACCGACAATTAAAAGCAACAGGACCAATGATTACGACTCCCTTTTCATCCGGCAATCGGGAAGTAAAGCACGTTTGGGAAAGCATGTACCCATCCGCCAGGAATACCACGAAAAAATACAGCAAATTGTGCGTGTAATCTGTAATGATGAAATTTCCATTTTTAACTACATCGATAACATACTTACACAGCATTTTGAGGAATACCAGTCGGATATCGTCAAACGGTACAAAGCAAATAATAAAGATATTTTCATATAAAAACAAAGTATTATGATTGAAACAATTATTGTTGTTGCACTATTATTTCTTTTCTGGCTTTTACTAAATGCCAGAAAAAAAAGGAAGGGCCCAAAAGCTGAAAAGGAAATAAGTAACGAAGAAATAAAAGCGCAAAAACCGACAAAAAGAAAACAGAAGCAAAAGGAAACCGATTATATTTCCATATTTATGTCTAATTCCAACATCAAGGCACGGTCGGGGAAATTAATTTATATCAGACCTGAGTACCACGAAAAGGGTTCAAAAATTATACATGTAATTGGCAAAAATGAAATCTCCATTTTTAGTTACATCGACAATGTGCTGACCCATCATTTTGAGGAATTCCAAGAGGAAATTATCAGAAGCTACAGGGAAAATAACACCGATATTTTTTAATCGAAAATATAATGTCATGATTGAAATATTAACTGTTGTAGCTTTGTTTTTACTTTTCCGGCTTTTGGAAAAAAAACGGAATAACGAGAAAGGTTCTTCTGCTGATGAAAAAGAAAAAAATTGCCGGAAACAGCAATCTGCGAGCATTGTTGGCGAGAGTCGGTTTGTTTTAGGTTCCTATCCGGGAAGGTATAAGAATGCCAAAACTATAGTATCAGATTCTGAGCCTTCAGGAAAAATAGATATTGAAATCCCGCTAGAATATGAACCAGAGAACACTGATTTATTGGAAGAGCAGGAGGAACTGGAAAAGCTAGGACTGCAAACCGATTATTCGGCCAATATTACTTTTGATGAAATGATGATGGTGGTAAATGAAGTTGGAAACAACCAAACTGACACCACACCCGAAACTGGCAAGCTGCTTTACGAAAATGAAAATACGGATTGGGTGGAACAGTTGGCAACATCTTCCGGAAAGAATGCCAATCGGATTGCTGCTTTGATTGATTTGCATTTGGGGAGGTTGGATAAACCAATTACTGATATTAAATCTGATGACGGTTTGGGGGCTTTTGATATTGGGCAGTTCGTTTGATAAAAATTGAGTTTGTTGAAAATCTAATATTTGCCAAAATAAAGTTTTTCTGGCATTTATTAGATTTGAATTGTAAATGTGCTTACAACTGTGGGGACTCGTTGTTTTTACAATTCTTAATAACCTCAGTGTTGGTCAACTCTCATCCTGATAGTATATTTTATAATACTTCCGCCCATCTTTTTCAACACCTTGTTCAATTAACTCTCTGTCACCATGAATATATATGTGGAAATTTTTATCCAATTTTAGAACGCTTTTAAATACCCTTGCCTGTTTTTTCACTGCTTGTGGTGATATTTCAAAGCTGTCGGAAAGTTCTATTTCGTTTTCTTGCCTATATGTTTCATTAAAACTTCTGAAAGAATCAATAATACCATTGTTTTGAAAAACTTCCTTTTCAAAATCTGATTTTTCAAATGTTTCATGGGTTTTAAAATATTCCACTGAACGGTTTAGCAAATCAATTTGGTCTGCTTTACCCACTGCAAATTCATCGGTCAATTGTTTAGTGACATATTCCTTAGTTAAGGATAAAAAATCTTTAGTAAAGTTATAAATGTCAGAGGCTGGTCTAATGTTTAAAAATTCATTTTTCCAATATTGCGTATCGTTGGATTTATTAGAGTCTATTATACAAACTTTATATCCGTTTTCTTCTTCCAAATTGAAGATTAAACACCCCTTATCCAATTTATTGACATTAACTCCATTTTCGTGTTTAACTTCAAAGTTGTTATTTGTCGAATTGAACTTTAAAAAAACATCTTTTCTTTCTGATTTAAAAAACCCAATTGCTTCTGTATTAATTCCATCAAAAGAACATTTCTTGAAATAACAAACACATAATTCTCCACCGTTAATTTTAGGATGTGTCGATTTTTCATATAAATGCTTTGAAATATCTATAGAGGATTGATATAGAGTTTCAGGAACAGCAAAAATCCTTTTTATAAAAACATAAATTTCATTTAGATTAAGTTCTGATGGGTGATGAAAATTATATACTTCATTATTATTAAAGGGTGATAAGAAGTATTTCAATAAATAACTTTTCGTATCTTCTTCAGCAAATGAAATATCTTCCTTTGAAATTTTAAAGCCTTCATCTCGGAGTTTATTTCCTACTTGATGAATATAAATTTCTTCAAGTTGAATTTGTGTAAAATCTATCATTCTATAATGTTGAATTGTTTAAGTTTTCCAAGTTTTATTTTCTCAACTTCTTTTGAAAGTTCTCTTTTAAACGAATCAATATCCCTCAACCTCTTAATTTGATTTGACATGTAGAGAAAGGGTTCTGATTTAAATATACCGTCATTTTCTCCTTTGTTTTTCAAGGCATCTGAAAAATTAAATTTGACAGTGTAGTATCCATTTTTAATATTCAAATAATCAAACTTATATGTGATTGTCATTTCTTCAAGTGAAATAGCTTCTTTGGATTGGGGGTCAGATAGTTCATTTAGAGACACAAGCTTTTTTCCACTGAAACTTATAATTAAATCCTTATCCATTTTATCTTTATAAAGCTCAGGAATTGCAGAGGTATTGTCATCAAACTTGAATTTTATTGACCTAATATCTGCCTCC
>JABMPI010000719.1 GCA_013203755.1 Bacteroidota bacterium | reverse complement strand
GGGTATGATTTAGCCATGACAATTATGGAATATACCTACCCAGTCCAACCTAAAAGCCCGGACCTGAATGATGATGGAAGGGTAGACTCCAAAGATTATTCCATACTTGCTCAATATTGGTCACGGGACGAATCATCAGTCGACATTGCCCCACCACCTTTTGGTGACGATGTAATTAATTACAAGGAGTTTCGGGGCAGATTTCGATGATAATAAATAATTTGCCAAGTGGCTATTTTCGCGATTTGCAAATGGTGAAAGAGGTGTTTTTGCCTTCATTTAAAGAAATTAACGACTGTTTGAAAATTGCAACACTGGCGATTAAAAATATGTCGGTGAATGATAATATTCTGGAAGATTCAAAATACAATTACCTGTTTAGTGTAGAGGAGGTTAATAAGCTGGTTTTGCAAGGTATTCCATTCCGTGAAGCATATAAACAGGTGGGCGAACAGATAGAAAATAACAGTTTCCACCCCGAGAAAAAAGTGAATCATACACATGAGGGTAGTGTTGGGAATTTGTGTCTCGAAAATATTTCAGAAAATAAAGAAAAAGTTCTAAAGGGCTTTGATTTTGAGAAAATTGAAAAAGCTGTAAAGCAACTACTCACTTAGATTTGTCAATAGCCTGGAAGCGTGATAAATGTCATGTTTTCAAGAAAATATTTGAGGCTAAATACTATTTTCCTTTTATAATTACAAGGTTAAGAGTATGTTATTTAACACACCGATTCATTTTATGGATTGTAGATTTTCGGGTGTTTAATTAATTTTGGTTTCACTTCGTAAGAAAAATTGGATTTTTACTAACAATTTCAAGCCAACTTGTTTGCCCAGAGCAAGTTAGGTGGAGCTGTGTGTAAATGTGTATAAAAAATAGGAGAAAAATGATACAGACGAGAAAGCCAAAAGCGCAGGGATTATACAACCCGGCAAACGAACATGATAATTGTGGGATTGGATTTGTTGCCCACATAAAAGGAAAACCTTCACACCATATACTTAAAAGAGGACTTGAAGTTCTTGAAAATATGGACCACCGTGGTGCCATGGGTTCTGATAATTCATCTGGTGATGGAGCTGGAATACTTTTACAGATTCCACACGAATTTATTACCGAGGTGCTTAAACTTCGGGTAGGAGATCCCGGGAAATACGGTACCGGACTTGTTTTTCTTCCAAAAGATGAAAAGGAAGCGGATATCTGTTTGGAAATCCTAACGCGCCGTATTGAAGAGGAAGGTTTAACTCTTGTGGGTTATCGCGATGTTCCGGTTGATTCTTCAGCTCCTGGCGAAATTGCAAAAACTACAGAACCTTTTATTAAACAGGTTTTTATAAAAGCAAATCTTGAAAAAGATACACTGGAAAGAAAACTGTATCTTGTAAGAAAGCTCTCTGAAAAAGAGGTTCGTGATTCGGATCTGAAATATAAAGAGAATTTTTATCAACCTAGTTTATCGGCAAAAACGATTATTTACAAGGGGATGTTCACGCCCGATCAGTTGCGCAATTATTATCTCGATTTCAAAGATAAAAAATTTAAAAGCGCCATTGCACTGGTTCACTCGCGTTTTAGTACCAATACATTCCCTACATGGGATTTGGCACAACCTTTCCGTATTGTGGCTCACAATGGTGAGATTAATACGGTTAGAGGGAATCGTTTGTGGATGCAAGCGCGCGAAGCTTTAATGAAATCGGAAGTTTATGGTGAGGACTTGAAAAAGCTGCTTCCCATTATTGAACCCGGGAAGTCGGATTCTGCATCGTTTGACAATGTATTGGAATTTCTTCATTTAACAGGGCGTTCATTGCCACATTCGTTGTGTATGATGATTCCTGAATCATTCAATCAGAAAAATCCAATTCCTGAAAGTTTAAAAGCATTTTACGAATATCACTCCACAATTATGGAGCCTTGGGATGGTCCGGCTTCAATGGTATTTTCAGATGGACGATACATTGGTGGAACGTTAGATCGAAATGGTTTGCGCCCTTCGAGGTTTGTAATCACAAAAAACGATTTGATAGTTATGGGCTCCGAAGTTGGCGTTCAAACATTCAAACCTGAAGAGATAAAAGAAAAAGGTCGTTTACGTCCGGGAAAATTATTGTTGGTTGATACTCAACTCGGAATTATTATTCCCGATGAGGAGGTAAAAGAACAATTGAGCCGTCGCAATCCGTACGGAATGTGGATGAAAGAGAATCGCTTGTTGATGAAAGACATCAAAGTGAAACAACGTGTGGCTTCTGCTGTTGAAAATTTTGAGACTACTTCGAAAGTATTTGGTTATACAAAAGAAGACATGTACGAGATAATTAAGCCAATGAGTACCAGTTCTGCCGAGCCAACCGCTTCGATGGGTAACGATGCTCCTCCGGCTGTGTTCTCTGATAAACCGAAACGTTTTTTCGATTACTTCAAACAAATGTTTGCGCAGGTAACCAATCCTCCAATCGACTCTATTCGCGAAGGTTTGGTTATGGCACTAACAAACTACATTGGAGCACTCCAGTCAAATATTTTAGACGAAAGTCCGGAGCATTGTAAGTTGGTGAAAGTTTCGGGGCCGATTTTAATTAATACTGACCTTGGGAAGATTAAAGATTTAAAGGATGAGATGTTTACGCATAAAACCATCCCGATGATGTTCCCTGTTAAAGAAGGTGCGAAGGGTTTTAAGGCAGCCATGGATAAAATGCTTGACGATGCAGAAAAAGCCGTTGACAATAAAAAGAATTATATCATTCTTACCGATAGGAAAATTTCGGAAGACTTTGTTCCAATTCCCTCATTGTTAGCTGTTGCAGCCGTTCATCACCATCTTATTAAGGTGAAAAAACGGATGCAGGTGGGTTTAATTGTTGAAACGGGTGAAGCGCGTGAAATCAATCATTTCGCATTGTTATTGGGTTATGGCGCAAGTCTGGTTAATCCATATTTAGCTTTTGCTGCCATCGACTACATGGTGAAAGAGGGTAAAATTGATTTGGAATACAAGGAGGCACGTAAAAACTATATAAAAGCCATCGATAAAGGATTGTTGAAAGTGATGTCGAAAATGGGAATCTCAACATTACGTAGTTATCATGGTGCTCAAATGTTTGAATCTATTGGTGTAAATCAGGAACTAATTGATAAATATTTCACCGGAACGATTTCAAAAATAGGAGGAGTTGGAATAGAGGAAATCTGCAAAGAAGCAACCATGTTCCACGAAGAAGCTTATAGAGTTGATAATACTCCGGAACCTTTCCGTTTTGAAAGTGGCGGTGTTTACGAATGGCGGAAATATGGCGAACATCACGCCTGGAATCCTGAATCCATAGGATTGTTGCAGTGGGCAACGCGTACAAACGATTATAGTAAATTCAAAGAATATAGCACGCTGGTTGACAATCAAAATAAAAAACCAGCATTTATCCGAAGCTGTTTCAAATATAAGAAGAACCCAATTCCTATCGAGGAAGTGGAGTCGATTGAAGAGATAATGAAACGTTTCGTTACCGGAGCCATGTCCTATGGTTCTATTAGTAAAGAAGCGCACGAATCCTTGGCAGTTACTATGAATGCCATTGGCGGACGGAGTAATACAGGAGAAGGCGGTGAAGATCCCGAGCGTTTCGGAACTATCAGAAATAGTAAAATTAAGCAGGTTGCATCAGGGCGTTTTGGTGTTACCAACAATTATCTGATTAATGCAGACGAACTTCAGATAAAAATTGCACAGGGGGCAAAACCCGGTGAAGGTGGACAGTTACCAGGTTATAAGGTGAATAAAATTATTGCAAAACTTCGTAATTCCACACCAGGTATTACACTAATTTCTCCACCACCTCACCACGATATTTATTCAATAGAAGACCTTGCTCAATTGATTTACGATTTAAAAGTTGTGAATCCTACAGCAAAAGTTTCAGTAAAATTAGTTTCTGAAGATGGTGTTGGAACAATTGCAGCGGGTGTAGCAAAAGCATTTTCCGATGTAATTATTATTGCAGGTGCCGATGGTGGAACAGGTGCTAGTCCGGCCAGTTCGATTAAACATGCCGGGTTACCGGTTGAATTGGGAATTGCCGAAGCGCAACAAACCTTAGTACTAAATAATTTACGGGGGCGTGTAAAACTTCAGGTTGATGGTCAGTTAAAAACCGGACGCGATGTAGTAACATTGGCTTGTTTAGGTGGAGAAGAATTTGGATTTTCAACTTCAGCCTTAATTGTGCTGGGTTGTATAATGATGCGGAAGTGCCATATGAATACCTGCCCTGCAGGAATCGCAACGCAGGATAAGGAATTAAGAAAACGTTTTATTGGAAAATCAGAATATACCATAAATTTCTTCAATTTTCTTGCTCAGGAGGTTAGAGAGTATCTGGCCGAAATGGGATTTGCAAAATTTGATGATATTGTTGGGCGTACCGATTTATTAGAGATTGACAAAGACGTTCAAAACTGGAAAATGAAAAATGTTGACTTCGCAAGGTTATTATACATGCCCAAAGAAGCCGATAAGAATTCTATTCATAATACTGAACCCAATACGAATCCAAATAGCGGGCATTTGGATTATGATTTAATTAAGGAAGCTAAACCAGCTATTAAAGGGGCTGAAAAAGTTTGGTTGTCGCATAAAATTATAAATGTCGATCGTACGGTTGGGGCGATGCTTTCAGGCGAAATTTCGAAACGCTATGGTGAGGCAGGGTTGCCCAAAGATACAATCAACTGTACTTTTCATGGTACTGCCGGACAAAGTTTTGGGGCCTTCCTTGTAAAAGGAGTTACGTTCCGTTTGGAAGGGGATTCCAACGATTATGTGGGGAAAGGTCTTTCGGGTGGTAAAATTGTTGTTGTTCCTCCATTGGGGTCAACGTTTAAACCCGAAGAGAATATTATTATTGGCAATACTTCGTTTTACGGAGCTACAAAAGGTGAAGCCTATATTAGGGGTGTTGCCGGCGAACGTTTCTGTGTGAGAAACTCGGGAGCAAAGGCTGTTATTGAAGGTACCGGCGACCACTGTTGCGAATACATGACCGGAGGACGTGTTGTAGTGTTGGGAAAAACAGGTAGAAACTTTGCTGCTGGTATGAGTGGTGGTATTGCTTACGTTTTAGATGAAGCCGGCAATTTCGATTACTTCTGTAACCGTGGTCTGGTTGACTTAAACCCGGTTGAAGATAAGGCAGATATTAAAGAATTACAAGCGTTAATAAGCAATCATTTATTGCATACGCAAAGTACACTGGCATCAAAAATTCTAACCAATTGGGAAGAGTACTTGCCGATGTTTGTAAAAGTAATTCCGTTTGAATATAAGAAAGTTCTGGAAGAACAGAAGTTAAAAGAACTACAAAGGAAATTGCAATTAACAGAAGACGATCCATCGCGTCACGAGTAGGAAGTAGTCAACCAATTTTATTAACAGAAAGAAAAAAAAACAAGATATGGGAGATCCAAGAGGATTTATGACGGTTACTCGTAAAGAAGCGGGATACCGACCAACAAAAGAAAGAATTTACGATTTTGGTGAAGTAGAGCAGACGTTAAATCAAAAAGACAGGCGTTTGCAAGCATCACGTTGTATGGATTGTGGAATTCCGTTTTGTCATTGGGGATGCCCTGTTGGAAGCAAAATTCCGGAATGGCAAGATGCGGTTTACAAAGGCAACAAGGCCGAAGCATATTATATACTTCATTCAACAAATAGTTTTCCTGAAATTACGGGGCGTATTTGTCCTGCCCCATGCGAGAAATCGTGTGTGTTGGCAATTCATGACGATGCGGTTACTATTCGCGAAAACGAATGTTCAACAGTAGAACAGGCATTTGATGCAGGAATAGTAGTTGCAAATCCACCCAAAGAAAGAACGGGTAAAAAAGTTGCGGTTATTGGTTCTGGCCCTGCCGGACTTTCGGCTGCCGATTTATTAAATCGTGCCGGACATTTGGTTACGGTATTCGAAAAACAAGATGCCATTGGCGGATTGTTACGTTATGGTATTCCCGATTTTAAATTGAATAAAAGAGTTATCGATCGTAGATTGGAGCTATTTTCTGAAGAGGGAATGGAATTCAAAACCAATGTAAATGTTGGTGTTGATATTACCAAAGAAGAATTACTGAATGAATACGATGCCGTAGTTCTAGCAATTGGCGCTGAACAACCTCGCGCTTTGCCGGTTGAAGGACGCGATTTGGATGGTGTTCATTATGCAATGGATTTTCTAATTCAACAAAATAAAGTGGTTGCCGGACAGGTAATTTCTGATGACGTACGTTTATTGGCAAAAGATAAAAATGTATTGGTAATTGGTGGTGGCGATACGGGATCCGATTGTGTGGGAACATCGGTTCGCCAGAAAGCAAAATCGATTACTCAAATTGAAATTTTACCAAAACCAGGCGAAAAAAGAGACGATAATAATCCTTGGCCTTACTGGCCAACTACTTTAAGAACTTCAAGTTCTCACAAAGAAGGATGCGAGCGTCGCTGGAGTTTAAATACCAAACGTTTTATTGGTGAGAATGGTAAATTGAAACAAGTTGAATTGGTTCAGGTAGAGTGGAACAAAGACGAAAACGGACGTTGGGCAATGGCTGAAGTTCCCGGAACAATTGAAACTGTTGATGTGGAATTAGTACTGTTGTCAATGGGATTCACACAACCCATTCATGTTGGATTGTTGGAAAAACTTGGTGTTGATTACGACCAACGTGGAAACGTAAAAGTTGATGCTAAAAAACAAACTTCGGTTGCCAGAATATTTGCAGCCGGCGATGCCGAAAAAGGAGCTAGCCTGGTGGTTCATGCTATTGAAGCCGGAAAAGTTGCGGCTAAAAATGTAGACGATTTTTTAAGAAATTAGTAAAAACATTGTACCGCATATAATGCGTGCAGTGTAATATTTTTAGGATATTAAAAGGGTTCTTCTCGTACAGAGTTGAGCCTTTTTTTGTATTCTACTTTTAGAACTTGCAATAGCCGATTTCCTTCTTCAGCCACTTCCTTGGCCAAAGAAATTGTTACAAAGTCAAAGAAATATCCTCTGGTCGCTTATGTTTCCAACGGCGGTGCGACCATAAATAGTAGGCAGGTTTTTTGCTGATTTCCTCTTCCATTTTTCGGATATATGCAAGCATTATATCTTTTGGTTCAACTTCCTTAGGTTTGTCGAAAAGTGGAATAAAGTCAACAACGTAATGTCCCCGTTTCACTTTTCTAGTAACGTGCAAAAACACGGGCTGATTAGATAGGTGTGCAATCTTTTCCGGCCCTGAGAAAAAAGGAGCTTCACGATTGAAAAAGGTAGTCCAGAATTTCGATGTTGGTGGTGCCGACTGATCGGCTCCTAACCAAATAGCAGAAGGTTTATTAGCTTTGCCAAATCCTAAAACAACCCTCGATGCACGATTTACTGGAATAGTTGTTGCTCCCCATCTGGTTCTTGTTTTGTTTATAAATCGATCGAAAGCCTGGTTGCCGCGCATGGGATTGTAGAGTAAAACTACATCGTGCTTTGTTATTTGTGGAGTAAAATTACCCCACTCCCAATTGTTATAATGCATACCAAAAAGAACCAGACTTCTGCCTTCTGCATGGTATTGCAAAATTTCGTCAATTTTATTGTAGGTAACGCGTTTCCGCATCTGCTTCTCGCTGGCACTGTATCCTTTTATGGTTTCAACAAACATATCGCAAAAATGCAGATAGAATTTGCCCATTATCTGTTTTATTTCAACATCCGATTTTTCAGGGAAAGCGTGAGTGAGATTCTCTGTAATTACTTTTTTGCGATATTTAAATATGTACCTTAAAAGCACATAGAAAAAATCGGAAATGCGGTATAGAATCCAAAACGGTAAGTGTGATATCCCAATTAGTAAGACAACAAGAAGTGCGTTAGCTGTTTTCTTTAAAAAACTTTCGTAGTAGCGCTTGTCTTTATAAGCGAGTTTTTTGTCAATCATTAAAATAAATTCTCTTTGTGATTATTGTAATGGAATTCCTTCTGGTCGGGTGTGTTTCCAACGGCGGTGCGACCATAAATAGTAGGCAGGTTCTTCCCGAATAATCTCCTCCATTTTTCGAATGTAAGTGAGTAAAATCTCTTTGGGTTCTACCTCATTGGGTTTGTCGAAAAGAGGTACAAAGTCGACTACATATTTCCCACGTTTAACTTTTCTGGTAACGTGTAAGAAGACAGGCTGATTTGAAATGTGTGCAATTTTTTCGGGCCCGGAGAAAAATGGAGCTTCACGATTTAAAAAGGTTGTCCAGAATTTTGAGTTTGCCATTGCCGCCTGATCTGCACCAAGCCAAATAGCAGCGGGTTTGTCTGTTTTTCCAAAGGTTAATACCAATCTAGACGAACGATTAACTGGAATCGTTTCTGCTCCCCATCGGCTTCTAATATGTGTAATAAATCGTTCAAATGCCTGGTTTCCCCGAATGGGATTGTACACAAATTGTACATCGTGCATCTGTTTATTTGCACTAAAACTACTCCACTCCCAGTTGTTATAGTGCATTCCAAATAAAATGAGACTTCTACCTTGTTTGTAGTAACTGCGAAACACATTCAAATCGTTGAATTTAATCCGCTTGTTGAGTTGTTTTTCACTAATGCTGTACGCTTTTATGGTTTCAACAAATACATCGCAGAAATGGCGGTAGAACTTATTGGTAATTGCTTTTATTTCAGAATCAGACTTTTCAGGAAAGGCATGTGTTAGGTTTTCAGTTATTACTTTATACCTGTATTTTACAAGGTATCTGGTAACTAAATAAAAAAAATCGGATATTCCGAATAACACCCAAAAGGGTAAATAAGATATCCCGATTAAAATTCCAACAACCATAGAATGGCTTGTTTTTTCAAGAAAATTTTCGTGATTCCGGTCTTTACTATTTTGCTTTTTGTTAGCCATTTATTTCATTCTCGTTATACCAATTATTGAAACGGTTAAATGCCGGAACAATTGTTTTTTCAATAATTTTGCTTCAAACAATAATCTCCTTTGTTAATTCAGAATCAAGATACAAGACTAAAAAATAATCATTCTCTTGTGTGATAATTTTTTCTCATGCTTGGTTCAATTTTCTTTTTTCACCTTAATAAGTGAAGCGTTATAAGGTAAAAAGAAACGACAAAACTACATTTTTAAAGTGATTTTCGCTAAAATTCTTATTATCCTTCTTATCTTCGAAGAACAAAATTGAATGTTATGAAATTTCAAATTACTGCTATATTTATCTTTTTTACTTTGAATATAATCGCTCAAAATAAATTTATTGCTCATCGTGGTGCATCTCATTTAGCACCCGAGAATACAGTGGCGTCGGCTAAATTGGCTTGGGAGTTAGGAGCAGATGCTGTAGAGATTGATGTGTATCTGTCGAAAGATAACCGGGTGATGGTAATCCACGACAAAAACACAAAAAGAACATGTTCGGGGAAAAAGAATCTGGAAATAAAAGATAATCCTTCGATGTTGCTGCGCGATTTGGATGCCGGTATTTGGAAAGGTGAAGAATTTAAAGGTGAAAAAATTCCTTTTCTAAAAGAAATTATTGAAACCGTTCCGGATGGGAAAACTTTAGTGGTTGAAATTAAATGTGGAAGCGAAATCTTACCTGCTCTAAAACGTAGTGTCGAAAAATTTGAAAAAAGTAAACAAATTGTTTTTATCTGTTTCGATTGGAAAACGATATTAGATACACAAAAAGAGTTTCCCGATTACAAATGTTATTGGTTGAGTTCTTCAAAATCGGGTTTAAATAAAAAAATGGAGGAGGCAGCAGAAAAGGGGCTGGCAGGAGTAAATTTGAAATATTCGATAATTGACGAAGCAGTTGTTGCAATGGCAGAAGAGAATAATTTGGAAGTGCTAACCTGGACAGTTGACGATGCCAATGAAGCAAAACGATTAACCGAAATTGGTGTTGTTGGAATTACAACTAACCGTCCCAAGTGGTTGAAGGAGGAGATGGCGAAACTTTAGTTTTCATTTAAAGGTTACAAGTTACGGGTTGCAAGTTCTGCTTTTTTGTCTTACTACTAATTCCTTACTACTCACTACTAATATCTAAAATTTACAAGAAAAAAAAGGATCCCCCATTTCTGAGGAATCCTGTTTCAAATTATTTGTTTTCTGACGCGTGCTGGGTTATGGTTTCACTCATTGATTAATTGTTTAGAAGCAAAAATACAGGGTTTTTATGTTAACCCAACTTAAGAGGATAAAAGTTTTGTTAAACAAAATTTAAGAGTGTTAAAGGAGTTAATTTGTGTGAAAATTTGTACGTTAATTCAATTTCTATTTAGAATCTCATTTGAGCTCTGGAGTTCGAGTAAAAAAAACTTGTGTCTTGCAACGGTTTCTTTATTCATAAATTACTCTTTTCACCCTTTCGTCTGTCGGCACATTCCCTAAAAGGGAAAGATGCATTTAAAGCATTTTTCAATTAATAATCAAACCTTTTGAATTTCAGAGATGCGTAGAAGATTAGATTGCGTACTGCGACTTTAAATTTCCTTTTTTGCGTACCGCGACTGAAAACTGCGACTCTCCTCGCGTGAGTTTATTATTTTTGTGTTAATTGAACTGTACAGGTTTCGTGTGTAATAATTCAACGGGTTGAACCTGAAGTCGACCTGTGAAATTTTTATTGAAAATTGTGACTGCGACTGAAAAGTACCTTTCCTGTTTTGCATCTAATATCTAATAATCTATTCGTTTGTATGGAAAGTTAAAAATGAATTAAATTGTGCGTAGAAACGATTTAAATTAGCTATTTTCGAGGTTCATTTTTGCAAGAGAAAATACGTTACTCTACTTTTAGACCGATTTTATAAGTTAATTAAACAACCAAAATAAATAGATAAATTATGAGCAAGTTTTTATTGGCATCAATTGGCAGAAAGTTCATGATGAGTATCACTGGGCTTTTTCTATTGGTATTTATCGGTGTCCATCTGGGCATCAACCTGTTATTGATTTTTGATGATAGTGGAGAGTTGTTTAATCAGGGTGCTCATTTTATGGCTACTAACCCTCTGATTAAAATTATGGAACCGGTTCTTGGACTAGGTTTTCTTATTCACATCATTTGGTCCTTTTTCCTTGAATTCCAAAATTGGAAAGCAAGACCTGTTAAGTACGACAAAAAAAACCTTAGTGGATCAAGTTCATGGGCATCGCGTAATATGCTGGTTCTGGGTGCTTTGGTATTGGTTTTTTTGGTAATTCATGTTATTAACTTTTTCTGGGTAATTAAATTTAATCCTGAAACCATGGCATCCGTTCATATTCACGGAACGGAAATGGATGATGCTTACACTTTGGTTGCCGGACTTTTTAAGGTAAGTGTTGCGTATGGTATTTTTTATGTTTTAGGCGATGTTTTACTTGGGGTTCATCTATCTCACGGATTCTGGTCGTCATTTCAAACATTGGGATTGAATAACAAACATTGGATGAAGAGATGGCAATTGATTGGAATGCTTTATTCAATTGTAGTTGCAATTGGTTTTGCAGTTATTCCATTGTATTTCCTCATTAAATTTTAATTTTTAAAGGAATTGGTTATGAGCATATTAGAATCGAAAATACCTGCCGGTGAATTGGCTAAAAAGTGGAGCAACCACAAAGAGGCCATTAAAGTAGTGAGCCCGGCAAACAAACGCAAATTAGAAATTATTGTTGTTGGAACCGGATTAGGCGGTGCATCGGCAGCTGCTTCTTTAGCTGAATTAGGTTATAAAGTAAAAGCATTTTGTTATCAAGACAGTCCACGTCGTGCGCACTCTATTTCAGCGCAGGGTGGTATTAATGCAGCAAAAAACTATCAAAACGATAATGACTCCGTTCACCGTTTGTTTTACGATACGATTAAAGGGGGCGACTACCGCTCGCGTGAAGCTAACGTTTATCGTTTGGCAGAGGTTTCGCCAAATATTATCGACCAGTGTGTTGCACAAGGTGTACCTTTTGGTCGCGAATACGGCGGTTTATTAGGTAACCGTTCGTTTGGTGGTGTATTGGTAAGTCGTACATTTTACGCCCGCGGGCAAACTGGTCAGCAATTGTTGATTGGAGCTTACCAGGCGTTAAACCGTCAGATTTCGAAAGGAAACGTTGAAATGTTTAACCGCTCTGAAATGTTGGATGTGGTTAAAATTGACGGCAAAGCTCGCGGTATTATTACCCGCGACTTGATTTCGGGTGAAATAAAAAGATATGGCGCACACGCCGTTGTTGTTGCAACCGGTGGTTACGGAAATGTATTTTTCCTTTCGACAAATGCGATGGGATGTAACGGTTCGGCAGCATGGCAATGTTACAAACAAGGTGCTTTTATGTCTAATCCTTGTTTTGTTCAAATTCACCCAACTTGTATTCCTGTTCATGGCGATCAGCAATCGAAACTGACTTTAATGTCGGAGAGTTTGCGTAACGACGGCCGTGTTTGGACACCAAAGAAAAAAGAGGATGCAATTAAATTGCAAAAAGGTGAAATTGGCCCAAATGATATTAAAGAAGAAGATCGCGATTTCTATTTGGAAAGAAGATATCCATCTTACGGAAACCTGGTTCCCAGAGACGTTGCATCCCGTGCAGCGAAAGAACGTTGCGATGAAGGATTTGGTGTGAATTCAGAAGGAAAAGCTGTTTTCCTCGATTTTCAATATTCAATTGAGCGTTTAGGTAAAGGTGTAATTGAATCGCGTTATGGAAACTTGTTCCAGATGTACGAAAAAATTACAGACGTTGATCCATACAAAGAGCCGATGATGATTTACCCTGCTATTCATTATACAATGGGTGGAACCTGGGTTGATTATAACTTAATGACAACTGTTCCCGGATTGTAATCTATTGGAGAAGCTAACTTCTCTGACAACTGTGCAAACCGTTTGGGAGCTT
>JABMPI010000718.1 GCA_013203755.1 Bacteroidota bacterium | reverse complement strand
GCATACCTCGTCCGATGAGAACCGTTCAGTGAATTTTAAGAGCTCCTCTCCATTGAAAATATCCATATCTATCATTATTTCAAGCAAATATAATATTAATTAAGTAAACACCTCAAAAAAAGGTATTGCGAGTTGGGTTCGAAATCGGTAAAGTCGATATCGATTTGTTTTAAGCCCTGGAGCGTAGCTTCCGAGAGCCGGTTTGTGTTCAGAACCAGCTCCAGTATGTCGTTGTTCAGGTAATTGTTTTCGCAATAGTCAATGATAAAACCTTTAATGTCTTTGGGTTGGGCTTCGCTTACAATATGCCCATCAATTTTCACAAACATCTGGCCGGTTTTGCTGTTTTTATTTTCCAGTTGGTAAAATCCGTTACTTTGAAGAAAGAACCGGGTATTGGTTGAACTGATATTGTATTTGAGCCCATTTTTTGTAGCGTCTACTTTCCAAAACCGCATGGGCTTGGCTACATTAATCAGCTTTTTAAAGTCCCATGTTTTGGGATAAATTTCAATATAATCCAAAAAATCTTTACGGCTTTTGCCCCGTGGATCCTTAAAGTTACGAAGGCTGTCGGGCAGCCAAATGTGGTGGATATCGAGGTATTTCATACCCAGTTTCATTGCAGCCCGGACACCGGTTGTATCAATATCCGGAAGGTTGTAAAGAGTTTCCGCACACCGTGTAATGTCTTTGTAATGTTTCCCGTTTAAATCAGCGGTTTCGGAGTTAAACCAAATGGGGTAATAGCCATATCCTGCAACGTTCAGTGCATCTCGTTCACCGGAACAGATAATGGCTTCGTCCAGTTTTTTAATCTCGTGGCTGTCATCATCATCTTCGGTTTGACTTTTTAGCTGGTCATCACGGTATTTTTCGTAGGCTTTGTTCAGCTGCAGCAATCCGTTTACATAGTCCTTTGGTTTGTTGCCGGTGTATCTAAACCGGTATTGTTTCTCCGGATTTAATGGCTGGTACAGTTTTTTAAAATCTCCATGGTCGAAAAGAAATATAGGATAGTTGTCGGTAGAGCTGGTAACAAGTGCCCCGCGGTTTTTAATGTAAGTGAAACTGTTGAGCGAATAAACGTTGTACCGCTTGCAAACTTCCAGGGTAACTTTCGGGCCAAGAACTTTTAGTTCACTTTCAGTAATTTCTTTTTTGATATCGAAGATATACTCCTTCTCGTTTTCTTCCGAAGTGGCCGGACGTTTTTCGAAACCTGCTTTATTGATTTCGGCTTTAATACTTCCAACACCGTAAATTCCTCCCAGTTGAACCAGTGCTTCGCGAAAAGTGAGGTTCTCTTCTTCCATATACACCTGAATGCCATTACGGGGAACCTGATCCCCGCCAAAATCGGTTGCCACCCAAATGCCATCCTGAAGTAGTTTTAGACTTGCCGATGGTGTTAATTCATCGGTACGGATTTTAAAACGTTTGTCGGCTTTGCTTTGTGCCGCTTTTGCCTGTGGATAGCACAAATAAATAATATCCAATCCGCCGGAAGTGGCATTAAAAATATCTTGCTGGTCAATGAATGCCATGGATTTTAGGTTACAGGGTTACGTTTAACTGGTTGGTTTTTTGACACTGGCGTTTCCAGAATTTTACCGATGGTTTGAACAACCGGGGTATTGTAACCAATTGGTTGTTTTGCGATACGCATTCCGGATTCAATTTTATCGTGGAAGTATTCTTTTATAGCTGACATAATTATTCTGGTTTAATTTTCATGTAATGTTTATTGATAATCCGATAAGGGTTTCTCTTGTTTTTTAGCCAGAGGAAAAGAAAGGTTCTAAACGCCAAACCAATCAGCAATGGTAAAAGAAGTATTATCATAATTTTCGGGTTATTTGGCAAAGTGTTCCTGCCACAGTTCTGTTAATGGTTGGTAGGTTGTTGTTGTAACTTTTACCCTACCCGATTTACCTTCACATTTATGGCAGGTTTCAAAATCGTATTCGAATGTACCGGTAATATTCACCCGTATTTTTCCACTTCCTCCACACTCCTGGCACAATTCAATTTCACGGTTTTTAAGAAAAATCCTTTTTACTCTGGATAAATTCTCCGATTGAATTACTTTCCTCAATTTCTCTGCTTCTTTTGTTTCACGGTTTTGCAGGGATTGAAGCACCTCGTTTAGTTCTTTGCTATTTAAGTGGAGGGCAAATTCTTCATGGTCGGTTTGTTCGCAATAAGTCATAAAATTTTAGCTGTTAAAAGGGAGCCGCCACTGCGACTCCCAATAGTTACCTGTTTTGGTATGGTTATAATAAAATTACTGTAACAGCATTTTGGTTTGTTTGAAATCAATACGGTACTGGTAACGCGTGTTTAATAGAAGAATAAGTTCCGCTTGTTTTTTCTTTACCATTGTTCCTGCTTCGCTATATCTTTGTTTCCATTGCTGAAGTTCATGGTTGACCCGGGTTATTGTTTCGTGTTCTTCCATTGAACCAAAAAGAAAATCAGAAACCATTTCCTGGTACAGGATAAATTTTTCACGTAATTCTTCATGAAGGGTGTTTGGATTGATAATTTGGATCCATCGAAGAAACCCTTTTCTAGTTAGAAAAATTCGTCCGTTATTGTCGATTTCTCCTAAATCTGTGGATATTTTTCCATACAGATTTTCATTTTTGACTAAAACTGTATGGTTTTTTCCATACAGATCTTCATTTTTAACTAAATCTGTATGGTTTTTTCCGACCAGATTTTCATTTTGGGTTAAATCTGGTCGGTTTTTTCCGACCAGTTTACCCAAGATTGCGTCATTTTTAATCTTACTGTATTGATTTTGTACATGCAAATTGAAAAAATCGCACACCGGCGTAATCCAAATCAGCCCATTTTCATTAATAATGGTGTCTGAAAACATTTTTAGTGTTGTAGTTTCCATATTACTTTTTATTATCTATTGG
>JABMPI010000717.1 GCA_013203755.1 Bacteroidota bacterium | reverse complement strand
CTATCATTCACTCGCTTTGGCAAATCCTGATCATTGCCGTGGTGCTCCGTATTTTGCTCAATGTATTTAAAAATGCATCCACCAATTTCAGGTATTTATTATCGGCAGCCTCATTGGTAATGATCCTTGTGGCTGGCATTTTTACATTTATCAGTATTTATACAAATTATCAACCCGGTGTTATTGCGGCAGAAACTGAGGGTCAATCCCTCATCGGATCACTTCTGGCACAATCAACAATTGCTGAAAGGTTTACATTTTTATCAATACCGGCATTGATAGCTGAGCAATACAAATTTGTAATGACCTGGGTTGAAATGCAACCCGAATTATTGCAACTTATTGAAAGCGACCGGGGAAGTGGAATAATAATGCTCGGAATTTTATATATGATTATTGCTTTTGGAATGTTCAGCGTGGTATTAATGATGGTAAAAGAACGCAGCCGCGAGTTTGGAGTTGTTCACGCCGTGGGCATGCAAAAGAATAAACTTTCAATTATAATGTTTTTCGAAACCATTTTTATCGGATTAATCGGATGTTCAATTGGTATACTAATTAGCTATCTTTTTTGCTTCTACTTTTTTCACAATCCAATTCCGTTATCCGAAGAAATGGGAAAAGCATACGAACAATACGGAATGGAACCATACATGTTTTTTTCATTGAAATCGTCGCTTTTTTATAGCCAAATGATATTAGTGTTTATCATCAGCGTTTTCATTTCCATTTTTCCGATTTATAATATTAGCCGTTTGAAAATTACAAAAGCAATGAGAAGTTGATGAATTGAAAATGCATGAATGTTTGAATGCAAGAATGAATAAATAAAGATAAATCTTAAACCAAGAATCTAAAACTTGGAACTAAAAACAATAAAACTATGATTTGGTCAATAGCATGGCGAAACGTTTGGAGAAACAAAGTGCGCAGCATTGTAATGATTGTTGCCATTGCACTAGGCTTGTTTGCCGGAGTATTTACAATGGCATTTATGCAAGGTGCAGTTGACGCAAGAATAGAATCGGCGACCAAGTCGGAGCTGGCTCATTTGCAAATTCACGCGCCACACTTTTCTGAAAACAATGAAAGCTCATTTTATATTTCAAATGCTGATAAACTAGTAAACAAAATTGAAAGCCTTGATTCGGTAAAAGCTGCGAGTCCACGATTAATTGCGGAGCCTTTTATTACGGCGGCACACGGAACCGGCGGTGGCAAACTGGTTGGAGTGGATATTGAAAAAGAAAAGAACGTAACCGACATTTGGGAACATGTAATCGATGGAACATACCTCGAAAAAACCAGTAGAATGCCACCTATTTTGGTTGGCGAAAAACTGGCGAAAAAATTAAAACTGAAGATAGGTTCAAAAATGAATGTTCAAATGGTTGATTTAAATGGCGATTTGTCGGCAAAGGGATACCGTGTGAGTGGCATTTATAAAACCACAAATACCACTTTTGATGAAACAAATCTTTTTGTTCGGCTACAGGACTTACAAATTCAATTGAGCATCGAGAATAATGCAGCTCACGAAATTGCTATTTTAATTGACAAAGGAGATGAAGCATCTCTCGTTAAACCATCAATACAAAATATTGTGGGCGAAAACAATGTACAAACATGGAAAGAAATAAGTCCTGAGATGTCATTACTTACCGATTCGATGGATCAATACATGTATATTTTCATCCTGATTATTTTGCTCGGTTTGTGTTTTGGAATAATTAATACCATGTTAATGGCAGTTCTCGAACGCGTAAAAGAAATAGGAATGTTAATGGCAGTTGGCATGAATAAAAGGCGAATTTTCCGAATGATAATTTTGGAATCGGTGATGCTTACTTTAACCGGAGGATTTTTTGGAATTCTAATTGGTGGAGGAATCACCAAATTTTTTGAGACTACTCCAATCGATGTTTCCATGTTTTCTCAGGGATTGGAAAAATATGGATTTGCCTCACAGATTTATACTTCGCTGCGAAGCGAAACATTAATTACAATAACAATTCTGGTAATTATTACCGGTTTAATTTCTGCTATTTATCCGGCAAAGAAAGCACTGAAGTTGAATCCTGCGGAAGCTACGAGGACTGATTAAGGCGCAGATAAAAAAATAAGGAATGGAAAAATTTATAAATATAATTAATGTGCGCTACCCCCTGTTTTGGAAGTGTCACGGTCGAGCCGTGACACTGTCCTCAACTGTCCCCCTCAATTGAGGGGGACAGTTTGAGCCGCAAGGCCGCTTGACGGACTGAGGCGAAAACAGGGGGTACAAAAAAATATTACAAAAATCAAATAAAAAATATACAATGAAAATAATAGAAATAAAAAACCTGCACAAAATTTACAACAGCGATTCGGTTTCCGTTCACGCTGTAAATGGTGTTGACCTTTCTTTTGAGGAAGGAGAATTTACCGCTATTGTTGGTCCATCTGGTTCGGGAAAAACTACTTTGCTGAATATTGTTGGTGGATTAGACGATGCAACCGAAGGTTCGGTATCCATCGACAATGTTCAAATCAACGAACTTTCAGCACGAAAACTGACCGATTTCAGGATGAAAAATATTGGCTTTGTTTTTCAGGCGTACAATCTAATTCCGGTTTTAACAGCCAAAGAAAATGTAGAATTTATTATGCACTTACAAGGCAGTAATAAAAAAGACCGCGATGCACGGACTTCAGAATTATTAAAAGCTGTTGGTTTGGGTGGAATGGAAAACCGCCGTCCGTCGAAACTTTCAGGTGGTCAGCAACAACGAGTTGCTGTTGCAAGGGCTTTAGCATCGAAACCAAAATTTGTTTTAGCTGATGAACCCACTGCAAACCTCGATTCGAAATCGACAGAAAATTTGCTCGATATTATGGAGCAACTTAATAAAGAGGAAAAAATTACGTTTATATTTTCGACACACGACCAACGGGTTGTAAACAAAGCCCGCCGTGTAATTACCATCGAAGATGGTAAAATTATAAGCGATATTAAAAAAGAATAAATATGAGAACTACGGTAACTTTTCTGTTGATTTTAAGTTTCAATATTGTTTACGGAACTCATTCCAAAAACCCAAGCTTAAATAAATCTGATTTAAACACAGCAGCAAATGTAAGTTACCTCTCTTCTTTCGAAAAGGAAATTGTTTTTGAGATTAATAAACTACGTTCGAATCCGGCAAAATATGCCAACGAGTACATTGCACCTTTGGCAAAACATTACAACCGCAGATTATTATATTACCCCAACGACAAACCTCTTATGACCAGGGAGGGAGTTCGCGCGTTGAATGAATGCGTAAGTGTATTAAGGAATACGAAATCAATGCCGATAATGTATCCCAATAAAGGATTATCGAAAGCTGCCAACGACCATGTTAGAGATCAATCAAAAACAGGAAAGACAGGGCACAAAGGAGGAGACCATTCCGATATAAAGGAGCGCATGGAAAGATATGGAGATTGGAAAGTTAGAATTGCGGAAAACATTGCGTACGGTGGTTCTTCGGCTCGCCAGGTTGTAATTTATTTACTAATTGATGATGGAATTAAAAACCGTGGTCACCGAAAAAACTTTTTACATCCCGAATATAAAATGGTTGGCGTTGCATCCGGAACTCATCCGGGATACAGAAACATGTGCGTTATGGATTTTGCCAATTTGTTTATTGAAGATTAAATAGGAAATTAAAAGATATGAGTACTGAGACTTTTTATAATAATTTAAGAATCATAAATCGATATTTTATATTTTGATTCAGATAAATAAAAAAAAGATGATTATAAAGAGAGATACATTTGTCTTCTAAAAATAAAACAATTGGACATACGAATAGAATAAAGTTCTTGTCTTGTTTCTAAAATTTAAACATAAATGAAAAAAACCATACTTCTCATTTCTATTCTCCTTATTGTTTTGAATGCCAGTTCGCAATCAAATCTATCGCTGAATGGCTACATTAAAGATTTGGGAATGTATTACAAACCCGTAAATCCAATTGAGATTAGCCCAACAAATTCTTTGGATTTTCTATTGTTGAACATGGTTCACAATCGTTTAAATTTTAAGTGGTTTGCCACCAACGAACTAACATTTGCAGTGGAAGCACGCAACCGGTTTTATTTTGGGCAAATGATTCGCGAATTCCCGGATTACGAAAAAACGATAGATGTTGACAACGGTTATTTTGATTTGGCGACAACACTAATTTCCAACGACACTTGGTTTCTTCATTCGATGCTAGATCGTGCGTGGGTAGATTACTCAAAAGGAAACTGGCAAGTAAGAGTTGGGCGGCAACGCATAAATTGGGGTATAAACCTGGTTTGGAACCCAAATGATATTTTTAATTCATTCTCATATTTCGAATTCGATTACGAAGAGCGCCCCGGAACCGATGCAGTAAAAAATCAGTATTACACCGGAGTAACATCTTCTGCCGAATTAGTTTACAAAATTGGTAGAAATGCCGATGAAACAGCAATTGCCGGAATGTATCGTTTTTCAAAATCCAGTTACGATTACCAAATCCTTGGTGGCTGGGTAGGTAAAGACTATGTGGTTGGTGGTGGTTGGGCCGGCGATATTAAAGGCGGCGGTTTTCGTGGCGAACTCTCCTATTTTCGCCCACGAAGTAAGAACAACCACAGCCAGGAAGCTTTTGTAGCTTCTGTTTCTGGCGATTACACCCTAAAAAATAGTTTGTACCTGCACTCGGGAGTTTTATTTAATAGTCATGGAGAAAGTGGAAAAGCCGGTGGTCGTGGTTTCTTCGACCAAAACCTTTCTGCAAAAATGTTATCTCTTTCAATGTTTAATTTATTCGGGCAGGTCTCCTACCCTTTCACACCATTATTTTCCGGTAATTTTTCGGCTATGTTAAATCCCCTGGATGGCTCATCGTTTATTGGTCCGGCATTTACCTATTCTTTAGGAAATAATCTGGAATTAATGGTTAACGGGCAACTTTTTTTCGGTGAATCGGAAACTGAATACGGTGATTTCGGAAAGGCAATATATGGAAGAATTAAGTGGGCTTTTTAAGAATAATGATTGTAGGAATGAAGGGATAAACAATTGAATATGACAGCAGATATAGCATTCTATCCCATGCAAATAATTCAAAAAAAATACTTATTTGAGGATCTTTTCTATTATCGAAAATGGCAAGTATAATTATCTGTTGTTCTTTAATCCGATAAAACAAGGTATTTTGTTTTGAAAACACAAAAGATCTAATTCCCTTTTGCTCAACTTCAATTTTTCCAACCCGAGGTTGCTTTTTTAATAAGTCCAGTAACTTATAAACTTTTCTAACAAATCTTTTAGCTGAATTAGCTCCCCATTCAACTTCAATGTATTCAACCACGTCATGAAAATTATTCTCTGCCCGTTTTGTCCACCTTATTTTGTAATCCATTTGTGGTACTTCTCCATTACAACATTTTCATCAACCAGATTTTCTTCTATCTCACTCTCCTCGTAAGACTTAAAAATTTCTTTTTTCTGATCTTTTGACAACGAATCCCAAATTCCAGATTTACCACTGTTAATCAACTTCTTTAGTTCCATATAATATTCTCTAAGAAGTTCTACATTGTCTATCTCATCAATAAAAGCATGAATACCCGATTTCAACTGAACTTTATCCATTTTATTATTTTTATACAAAATTACAAAAAAAATTACGAGAGAATATTCAGGCTGGTATAAAACAGCAAAGGCACAATTTATTGCACCTTTACTGTATAACCGTACTTACCAAATAATTCTAATTCCCATTCTTTCCTAACAACAAAACCGAATTCACCAAAACCTCTGTTATATACTGTTTCTCTCCATTTTTATCTTCGTACGACCGATTGGTTAGTTTTCCATCAATGGCAATTTCCGAACCTTTTTTCACATAGTTTTCAATAACCTCAGCGGATTTTCCCCAGGCTACTAAACGGTGCCAGGTTGTTTCGCTTTGTTTTTCACCTTTGCTGTCGTGGTAAATTTCGTTGGTTGCTATACTAAAATTAGCAACTGTTTTTCCACTCTCCAACTTTCTTACTTTTGGATCGTCTCCCAAGTTTCCGATAAGTCTTACGTTGTTTCTTAAAGCATTCATAATATTTCTTTTAAAGTTAATAATGTAGAGTCTCTGTTTTAATTTCCGACTCCTTAACGAAATTGTTGATTCAAAGGTAGAGTGACCACCAAACCTTATCCGGTTATTAAATATTTGTAATCGACAATAAACGTTTGTAAACGCTTACAAACGGATATAATTTTGTATATTAGCGGTTTATAAAAACAAAAAAAATACCTTGAATTGAATTTGAAGAATAGGTAATTGTATATAATCGTTAGGCAAAATGTTAAAAGATGAAGTGCAAATTGTGTAAACAAGATAAAAATCTATTAAGGCGTTCTCATATTATTCCTGATTTTATGTATAAAGGATTATTTAATGAGAAGCATTTTATTGCACCAATTAATTTGATTGCATATAAAAAAAACAAATTAGTTCCAACTGGATATTACGACTCAAATATTCTTTGTGAAAAATGCGATAATCAAATAATTGGAAATCTTGAAAGTTATTCAAGTATTGTGATTTGGGGAGGAAAAGGAAGTGAAGAAAAACATCCAATATTTGAGCAAAAAATAAATCAATTAAATCAAAAATATTTGCACTTGATAAATATTGATTATACAAAGTTCAAACTTTTCTTACTTTCTATTTTATGGAGAGCAGCAATATCTGAACAGAATTTCTTTAAATCTGTGTCACTTGGTGAACATGAGAAAAAAATTAGAGAAATGATTTTTAATAATAAACCAGAAAAGTCAAGTGATTATCCTGTTGGTTTATTTGTCCTTAGCCAAAATAAGAATTCCCCATCAAAAATGATTGCAAATCCAATTAAAATAAAAAGTGGAGAAAATTTAGCGTATCATTTTTTAATAAATGGTTTTGTAATTGTGTATAAAGTTGAAGGTAATGATGATTTTGAATTCTATGAGCAAATAAAAATCAAAGAAGACAACACAATGGATGTCTATATTTTTGATGAAAAAGATAGTCAAGAATATATGGATGATTATTTAAAACGAAAATTGAGATATAAAAAATACATTGCCTAATAAAGTGTCATTTATAATGCAGTTTTCAGAGGATAAACCAACCGCATCACTTTGTTGCAACACCGCCAATTCGTCTTTGACGACTTGACGTAAAATTTGAAATATTGAATAAACAGATTGGCTCAGCGCGAGCTTGAAAGTTCCGTACTTTTACTCCCGCATTACACACACAGATGGTCGTGTGTAATTCACGAATTAAAGGATAACCAAGATAAGTTTTATATATTTCGATAAAGAAAATAGAATAAAAAAGAAAAATAGAAATCTAATTACATTATGAAAAAACAAATATGTTGTCGTTTTACAATTAAAAGCCTTCTGATTATTAATTTAATAATTGCTTCAAATTGCTTACAAGCACAGGTAACTACTATTTCAATTAGTTCAAGAGACCATGTCATTTTACTTCAAACAGATAAAAATGAGCGTTTAAGAACTATATATTTTGGTGAACCGCTGAATAATGAAAGTGAATATTCTGCAGTGGCGGACTCCTACGATTTTAATGATGCAAACGCAGGTATTTACAATGCTGCGTACACGCCTGCAGGTACTTGGAATTTGTCTGAACCAGCCATTCAAGTTGTCCATGCTGACGAAAATACCTCTCTGGAATTAACTTATGAAAGTCATACAGTGGAAGAAATCGATAGCAATACAACATTGACAAGTATTCTGTTAAAAGATCCGAACTATCCTTTTCAGGTCACTTTGTTTTATAAAGTTTGGAAAAACGAAAATGTGATTGAACAATGGATAGAAATAAAGCATAACGAAAAGAAAGCGGTAAGACTGTTGAAGTACGCTTCTGCTAATTTATATTTTGCTAATAAAGAATTTTATCTGACAAGTTTTCACAATAAATGGGGGAAGGAAATGCAGCCGACACAAGAAAAACTTTTGCGAGGTAAAAAAACAATAGATTCTAAATTGGGGGCAAGGACAATGCTTTTAGAATCGAATAATTTCATATTATCTTTAGACAAAAAGGCTTCAGAAAACGAAGGAACTGTGATGCTTGGTCACCTTGCATGGAGTGGCAATTTCAAACTTGAATTTGATATCGATTCATATGAAAATCTTCGTCTAATTGCTGGAATCAATCCATACGCTTCAGAATATTTACTTCCAAACAATGAAGTTTTTAAAACACCTTCTTTGATATATGCTTTGTCAAATAATGGTACTGGAGAGGCCAGTAGAAACCTTCATTCCTGGGCAAAAAAGTACCGATTATTAGATGGCCAGGGCGAACGGTTAACCTTGTTGAACAACTGGGAAGCCACTTATTTTAATTTCGATGAAAACAAATTGGTTGAATTGTTTAAAGATGCAAAGAATTTTGGAGTAGACATGTTCTTACTCGATGATGGATGGTTTGGCAATAAATATCCTCGAAACGGTGACAATGCAGGACTAGGCGATTGGCAGGAAAACAGGAAGAAGCTTCCAAACGGCATAGGGTATTTGGTTAAGGAAGCAAGCAAAGCAGGCGTGAAATTTGGCATTTGGATAGAACCAGAGATGGTGAACCCCAAAAGTGAATTGTATGAAAATCATCTGGATTGGGTAATTCGCCAACCCAGCAGACCGGAAGTGTATTTTCGCAATCAATTGGTGCTGGATTTAACAAATCCAGAGGTGCAGGATTTTGTATTTGGAATTGTAGACGATCTATTTACCCAAAACCCAGAATTGGCTTTTATAAAATGGGACTGCAATTCGGTAATATACAATGCGTACTCACCTTATTTAAATAAAAATAAGTTGCCACAATCTCATTTGTACGTGGAATATGTAAAGGGATTGTATAAAGTTTTGGAAAGGATTAGGGCAAAATATCCAAAAGTACCAATGATGTTATGCTCCGGTGGTGGTGGAAGAGCAGATTATGAATTGCTGAAATATTTCACTGAATTTTGGCCCAGCGATGATACTGAACCAGTTGAAAGAATATTTATGCAATGGGATTACTCTCATTTTTTCCCATCTATTGCTACCGACAATCACGTAACCAATTGGGGAAAGCAACCAATTAAATTTAGAATAGATGTTGCAAGTATGGGCAAATTGGGTTTTGATATTGTAGCCGATGATTTAACCGAGGCAGATATGCAATTTTGCAAACAAGCAGTTAGCAATTATAATTCCTTTAAAAACACTGTTTGGCATGGAGATTTGTATCGTTTGGTGAATCCGTATGAAAATGAAATAGCGGCATTAATGTATGTGGACTCAGACAAAAGCAAAGCCATTGTTTTTAATTATTTGGTGAATAATCGCCAAAATATTAATGTAACGGAACGCCCAGTGAAATTAGATGGTTTAGATTCAAATAAGCGATACACAGTTAAAGAAATCAACTTATCTTCTGGCACCAGATCACCTATCAACTCAAACAAAGTTTACTCAGGTGATTTTTTAATGAAAATTGGAGTTAACCCTGATATTAACTTGCATAGGACAAGTGTAATATTGGAAGTAACGGAAGTGAAAGATTAATTCACTTCTACTCATGAATTTCATAATTTCTATTTGGAGTAAAAATTTACTGAATTGAACGGACTCACAACGAAAAATAAACGCCTTTAAAACCGGCGTTTATTCAAACCCGTTAAAATTAAATACCATGGAAGAAAGAATATGCCTCGATTGCGGCGAACCTTTAAAAGGCCGTGCCGACCAAAAGTTTTGTAACGACCTTTGCAGGAATTCATTCAACAATAAAAAACTAAGCGGGTCTACTAATTTTATGCGTAAAATAAACCGCATATTAAAAACCAATCATTCCATTTTAGAAGAATTAAATCCTGAAGAAAAAACCACAACTTTCAAAAGCACCTTGGAAAAGAAGGGATTCAATTTCAATTATTACACTAATATTTACACCACCAAAACCGGACGCGATTATTTCTTCTGTTACGATCAGGGATATTCAGAATTGGAAAACAACAAATTAATGTTGGTTAAAAAGGAGGAAGACTAACCCGAATAATTTACATTATGCCCAAACTTTTGTTTTATAAATTCACCCTACTATTTTTGTATCAAATTAGATTTAAATAAACCAACATTCCAAAATGAAAAACTCATTTTTCAATAAATTCGCAATTGTACTTCTTGTTACTTTTTCAATATTTTCTAACAACGGAATTAAGGCGCAAGAAAAACCGGTAGATTTAGTTTATCCACATTTAGACGCAGCCAATTCGCGGTGGTTCTTTTTCTCATCGGCGTGCCGCCCATTTGGATTGGTAAACCTGAGTCCCGACAACGAACTGGGTGGTGCCTGGGGAAGTGGCTACCGTTACAATACAGAGGAAATTAAAGGATTCAGTCATGTTCATGCCTGGCAACTTTCTGCGCTTTCGGTGATGCCAGTAAATGGAGCCGCAAAAGATTTAAAAGATAACTACTACTCTGCATTTTCGTACGACAAAGAAATTGTAGCACCGGGATATCATAAAGTTGAATTGGACCGCTTTGGAATTACCGCAGAATTAACTTCAACCACACGGGTTGGATTTCATAAATACACATTCAGCAATAAAAAGCAAAAATCGATTTTAGTTAAACTAAGCGGACCAAACGGACCATGTGAAATAAATTCAGGGGAAATAAAAAAGATAAGTTCCCGCAAATTTTCGGGGTATGTAATGAATGCTCCAACTCGCCGTCGCCCAAAGGAAACACCGGTTTTCTTTTATATTGAATTAAACGAAGCAGTTGAGGATTTAGTAACCTGGAACGATGAAAATATTACAGAAAAAAGTAAAGGTTACAAAGGAACAAATGGTGGTGCCATGTTGATTTTCAAAGACAACCTGGACAAACCGGTTTTAATGAAAGTTGGTATTTCTTATTCGAATGAAGAAGAGGCCAGAAACAATATAAAAGCAGAATTATCGCATTGGGATTTTGAACAAATCGTTACAGAATCGAAAGAAGAATGGAACAACTGGTTAAGTAAAATTGAAGTTAAAGGTGCAACTAAAACCGACCGGGTGCGTTTTTACACCGATCTTTGGCACGGGTTACAAGGTCGTAGAATTATTAGCGATGCCAGTGGAACGTACTGCGATTTTACCGGCGAAGAAAGACAAATCAAACAAATTCCTTTAGATAAAAGCGGAAAGCCAAAATTCAACCATCACAACTTCGACGCATGTTGGGGAGCACAATGGACCATTTCCACACTTTGGCCACTCGCCTACCCGAAAGTAGCATCCGACTTTTGTAATTCGATGTTAAATTATTACAAAGATGGCGGACTAATTCCTCGCGGTCCGTCGGGTGGAAATTATACTTATGTTATGGTTGGCGCGTCGTCTACACCGTTTGTTGTTAGTACCTGGATGAAAGGGATTCAGGATTTCGATATTAATCTGGCCTACGAAGGATTAAAGAAAAACCACATGCCCGGTGGAATTATGGCAAAAGGAGGTTACGAACACCAAACTTCTGAGGGCGGTGGAATTGAACCATACATTGAACTTGGATACGTTCCTCATCCTTACAAACCAAGAATTCAGGCTTTTCATAAAGACGGGGCTGGAATGACCATGGAATACGCTTTCCAGGATTGGACACTGGCGCAGTTGGCAAAATCGTTAAACAAAACCGATGACTATAATTATTTCTTAAAACGTTCAAGCAACTGGAAAAATTTGTTCGACACAAGTTACGGTTTTATTCGCCCCAAAGATATTGATGGAAACTGGCGCACACCGTACGACCCATACGAATATAACAACGATGGATTTGTGGAATCGAATGCAGCACAAATGACATGGTTTGTGCCGCAGGATTATACTGGATTAGCAAAATTGATGGGTGGAAAAGAAGCCATGGCAAGTAAATTAGACAATGAATTTGCAAAGGCACAAAAACAAGGTTTTACTTCGGGAAAAAAACATGCTGATGAAACAATCGAACAAGTTCGTAATATTCCGATTAATTATGGAAACCAACCATCGATGCAAACTGCTTTTATTTTTAATGATATTGATGCTGCGTGGTTAACACAGAAATGGAGTCGCGCCGTTGTAGATTCTGTTTATTCGGGAGTTTCTCCATCTATCGGTTTTAGTGGCGACGAAGACCAGGGTTTAATGGGATCGCTTTCAGTTTTAATGAAAATTGGATTGTTCCAGTTGGATGCCGGAGCTACAGAAAATCCTAAATACCAAATTGGCAGCCCTATTTTTAATGAAATTACTATCTCTTTGGATGACACTTATTATTCAGGAAAAACATTCAAAATAATTGCTGAGAACAATAGCAAAGAAAACATGTATGTTCAGTCGGTTAAACTGAATGGCAAGGTATTGAACCGAGTATATTTGAGGCATGATGAAATTGTATCTGGCGGCGAACTTATTCTAGAAATGGGAAGCGAGCCAAACAAAGAATTGAAATAGAATTGATGTCAAAACCAAAAGAGAATAAAGTAACTTTTTTACAATCGTTACTTCCGGTTGCCTTTCTATTTATCGTAATTATTTATGCGCTCATTTTACGACCCGTATTTTTAAATCAGGAAGCACTCCCGCTGGAAATCGTTTTTTTAACCGGCTCGATTTTCGCCATTACACAATTGAGGATTTTGGGTTATGCCTGGGAAGAAATTCAAACCAGTATTATTAACAAACTCAACAAAGCTTTACCTACATTATTTATTCTTTTTGGTATTGGATTAATTATTGGTAGCTGGATTGTTTCGGGCACAATTCCAATGCTGGTTTACTACGGAATTAAAATTATAAACACCAATTACATTTACGCTTTAGCTTTTTTTGTTCCCATTGTTTTTTCTACTGTTACCGGAACTTCCTGGGGTTCTATCGGTACAATTGGCGTGGTAATTATGGGAATTGCAATTACGGTAAATGCCCATTTGGGAATTACCGCGGGAGCAATTATTGGAGGAGCATATTTTGGAGATAAAATGTCTCCACTTTCCGACACAACCAACATTGCAGCAATGGCAGTTGAGGTAAAATTATACGACCACATTCGCTCAATGACTTACACCACTCTACCG
>JABMPI010000716.1 GCA_013203755.1 Bacteroidota bacterium | reverse complement strand
AACCTGGGCACGTGGTCAATCCTGGGCGGTTTACAGTTATACTGTTTGTTACCGGAAAACACGCGACCCAAAATATTTGGCGCAGGCTGAAAGTGCTTTTGGATTTGTGGCTAACCATCCCAATCTTCCCGAAGATGGAGTTCCGTATTGGGATTATAACGCACCCAATATTCCCGATGAAAAACGCGATGCATCTTCAGCGGCCATTTTGGCTTCGGCTTTGTATGAGTTGGCAACCTATGCAAAAAGTGAATATTACAAAGCCTGGGCCGATAAAATTATGGAAAGTCTGGCCAGTGCCGAATACCGGGCTGCTTTAGGTGAAAACGGTAACTTTATCCTGAAACATTCGGTCGGCAGTATTCCGCACAAATCAGAAATTGATGTCCCGCTTAACTATGCCGATTACTATTTTTTGGAGGCTTTAAAGCGTAAATGCGATTTGGAAAAGTAGAGAATGTTTGAAGAAAAAAATAGAACGAAATTGGTTCCAACTTTTTAGTTAAGGTTAAAAAGTATAAATATAAAGGTGTGTTCATTGGGCAGAACTGAAATTAGCCCAGTTATGTAACGTAAATTGGAATACTGATAAAAACATAAATTAAAATAGAATGAAAACAAAATTCATTTACCCTATCCTGTTTTTCCTGCTTTTATCGGGAATAATTTCTGCCCAATCATGGCAACAAATTATTTCAGTTGAAGACGTCTGTGAAGCCTACCCCGAGAAGATGGATTACATATTTCAAAACCTCAATCTCGATTACCTGTCGCTTGAAAAAATAAAATTGGCCTACAAAAAAAACGACTTGGTAAAAGCTTGTTCTCTTTTACTTCAATATTATAATGGCCATGCGGAAAAAAGATTTGTAAACAAGCCACAACCCGAGATTCTTCGGTTTTCAACTGCAGGAGTAGATTCTATTTTAAACGATATTTATATTTTTCAGTTGGTGGCAGGCAAGGTGCCACGCTTGGATGATGGCCACTTAAAGTGGGACCACAACGGTCCGGAAGATGATATTGAATGGGCCTGGGCATTAAACCGCCACTATCCTGTCTCATATATTTTACCGCATTATTTTAAATCGGGTGACGCAAAATATGCCCGTTACATTGACCTTTTTATCAAAGATTGGATTATTCAGAGTTGGCCTTATCCGGCAAAAAAAAGTAGCACTGCCATGTGGCGCGGATTAGAAGTTAGTTTCAGGGTAAAAGTATGGTCAGAGGTATTTTATGGTTTAACGAATTCCGATTATATATCGCAGGCCACAAAACTTCTTATTTTAAGCAGCCTACCCGACCATGCACATTATGCTCGTGAATTTCATGCTCAGAATAATTGGCTGACGATGGAATTATCGGGATTAGCAAACGTTGCAGCTTTCTGGCCTGAATTTAAAAAGTCAGAGGAATGGCTTGATTACTCGGTTACTACTATGACAGAAAGTTTAAAGGGACAGGTTTATCCCGATGGTGCGCAAAATGAATTAACATCCAGTTATCATTTTGTAGCACTCAGGAATTTCGAATTGTTTAGCGAAATTTGTGAATTTGCAGGAAAGGAGTTACCCGCTTTTTTTAATACGACGTTGGAAAATATGTATAACTATCTGGCCATGACTATCCGCCCGGATGGTGCTGGAATTTTAAATAACGATGCCGACCGTAACAACAACGTGGAAAAAGTGATGGTGGCTGCAGGGAAATTCAATCGTGAGGATTGGAAATATACTTCGTCCAATGAAGTTGAGGGAACCAAACCTAAAAACGGACCTTCTTTTATCTTTCCATGGGCCGGACAACTGATTTCACGTAACGACTATAAAAAAGATGCACACTGGTCGTTTTTTGATATAGGTCCATGGGGCAGTGGTCATCAGCATAACGACAAACTGCACATTTCAATTTCAGCTTATGGTCGCGATTTGTTAGTGGATGCTGGGCGTTACGCTTATCGTGGCGAAGTAGCAAAAAAATTTCGTGCTTATGCCAGAGGTACACAAGGACATAATACAATTTTAATTGATGGAAAAGGTCAGATGCCGGATATCACAGTTGCCGATAAACCACTTTCCGACAATCACTTTAAAATAACCCGTAATTTTGATTATGCATGGAATTCATTTGATAAATTTTATGATTTAGAAAAGGTTGAACATTCCCGAACACTGTTTTATGTGCGAGATAATTTTTGGATTGTGGTTGACAATGTGAAAACAGAAAAGCCTAGAGAAATTGAAACACTTTGGCACTGGCATCCCCGCTGTGAGGGGGAAAAACAATCTGCAGGGATTGTAACCTCTGTTAATGAGACAGGAAATTTAAAAATTATTCCCCTCGGCATTACAAAATGGGATGTAGATCTTGTTAAAGGTCAGGAAAAACCCGAGATTCAAGGTTGGTACAGTGAGGAATATAATCAATACGAACCTGGCATGTCAACAATCTATTCAACAAAAATAGAATCGGATGAAACCTTTGTTTGGTTGTTAATTCCATCAGAAAAAGAGGCGCCTAAATTGAAGGCCAAAATTATTTCTAAAAATTCTGACGGAATGAAATTAAAAGTAACAGATAAGCAAAAAGGAACGTGGGAAATAACAATCCCATATTCAAATAGCAAAAATGCAGAACTTGAGTTTACTCAAAATACTCCGTAGGAGTGCACTATTTTTAGCCCCGGATTTCAATCAGGGGTTAAAATGAGTTTTAAAAGTAAGGCTCATTATCGCTCTTTCAACAAAGTGTGTCAGTTGCATGAGCCGCAAAAACAAATACGAATTAGAATACAATACTGAATACCATGAACTACAAAACCATTTACCTGATTATTGTCATTCTTGTAACTTTTAGTTGCAGCATACAGGAACCAAAAATATATGAACAAACTCAAATTTACCCTGAAGAGCTCCAACAACTTCATCGCAATGTTGTAACCAAGCTTTTGGAAGTAGAAATTGATAAAGAGGAGGTGAAACAACTTTTGGATGGCTTGAAAGATGACAGAACCTGGCCCGGTATAGATTATCCAAGTAAAACAAGAGGATATTGGTCGCCACGTTTTCATTTAAGTAATTTGCTAATATTGGCAACAGCTTACCAATCCCCTGGAAATGAATTTTATCAGAAAAAAGACGTCTCCAAAAAAATTCATGCAACACTTAATTATTGGTTAAATAATGATTTTCGAAGTCCCAATTGGTGGCATCCGGTTATCGGAACACCAATGCTTTTAAATCCCATATTGATTCTAATGGAACCGACGCTTTCAACAGAGCAACTTGAAAAAGCAATGCCCATATTAAACCGCTGTGAAATTGGCCGAACAGGTCAAAACAAAGTCTGGCAATCGGGAAATGTATTGTTTACCTCACTTTTGGTACGCGATATTGAAATGGTAAAAAAGGCAAGTGCATCCATACAGGAAGAACTGGTAGTCAGCACCGGCGAAGGAGTACAGCCCGACTGGTCCTATCATCAGCATGGTCCTCAACTGCAGTTTGGCAATTATGGTCTTTCATATGTTGGAGATATGATTAAATGGATTTCCATATTAAGAAAAACGCCTTTTAAATTCGATGAAAGTAAAGTTTCTATTTTACGAAATTACCTTTTGGAAGGCCAACAGTGGGTCAGCTGGAAAAATGAAATGGATATTAGCGCCTGTGGAAGACAAATCGGTCCGGACAGACCGGCAACAAAAGCAAAAAGTTTAGCTGATAATTTTGTAAAAATGCAGCGATTAGATCCTGAGTATGCTGGTGATTATAAAAAAGCAAATGACTATAAAAATCTGAAAGGGAACAAACACTTCTGGCGTTCTGATATTCAGATTCAAAGAAACCCGGAATACTATTTTTCTGTAAAAATGAGCTCAAACAGGGTTATTGGAGCAGAGTCATGCAACGCTGAAAATTTGCAAGGTTATTACCTTGGTGATGGGGCGTCATATCTATATCAAACCGGACAGGAGTACAAAAATATTTTTCCTTTCTGGGATTGGAAAAAAGTTCCCGGGACCACGACACTTCAGGATGAAGAGCCTTTGCCTGTATTAACTGCAAGTGGCTACCGGATTCCAAGCGATTTTGTAGGAGGGGTTTCCGATGGCGAAAATGGAATTGCAGTTCTGGATTACAACAGGCTTGGGTTACAAGCCAAAAAATCGTGGTTTATGTTCGACGATAAAATAGTTTGTATGGGAGCAGGCATAAATTCTGAAACCGGTTTACCGGTTACCACCTCTGTGAATCAATCGTATTTAAATGGTGAAGTTGAATTTAAATTTGGGAAAGAAATAATAGACGACCTGCCTGATGAAATGGGTGGGTATAAATGGATTTTACACGACAACATTGGCTATTTTTTTCCTGAACCTTCAACAATGAATCTAAAAACGGATAAAGTTGAAGGAAAATGGACCGACGTTACTAAACTTTTATCGGATGAAACGATTTCTGCAGATATTTTTAAATTGTATTTTGATCATGGAAAAAATCCAAAAAATGAATCGTACATCTATATTTTAATTCCCAACGCTTTAAAAACAGATTTGGAAGAAATGGAAACGGAACTTCCATTCGAAATTATCAATTCGAAGAGTACTCAGGAAGTCGTTAATTTGGATAAATCGTTAGCCGGGATCGTATTTTATGAAGCTGGAAAATCAGATATTTTTGGCGGAGTAGAAGTTGATAAATCCTGTTTGCTAATGCTAAAAAAACGAAACGATGGACTTCAAGTCTCGATTGCCGATCCAACTCAAAAATTGAGTGAAATAAATATGATTTTAAATGGAGAATTTTCAGGTGAATTGGCAACTTCGGAAAATGGAAAAACAAAACTGAAAGTTATACTTCCGCAGCAAGGTGAAGCAGGTAAAACAGTAAGTTTGGAACTAAACGAAATTAGACACTAACAAATCCGAAGGAGTTAAAAATAACCCGGGGTTTTCAAATCAGGAATAGAAAAGGTTCATCCACCAATGCTCAGCGAAGAGTAATTGTTGCGTGAGCCACAAAAACGAACGTTGATTAATCATAAAACCATGAAATTCGTATTTTTTATAATTACATTCTTTATCCAAACAATTTTTACAAACGCTCAGTCACTCAACAATAAAAAAATAGATGGTTACCGCCCCATCTGGTTCGAACTCGGCCAAAAATACGAGTATGGCGATAAATATTCGGGAGCACTTGGAACCTACACCGCTAAACATGTTCCATTGGCCATTTATGCTAAAGAAGTGGATAAAACGTTTTTTGTATTTGGAGGAACAACATCTGCAGAAGAAAGATACCTGCTTTGCATGATTGGTGAATTTAACCGCAAAACCGGAAGGATTTCAAAACCAACGGTGGTTTGCGATAAAAAAGGGGTGAATGATCCTCATGACAATCCTTCATTAATGATAGACGATGAAGGTTTTATTTGGGTTTTTGTAAGTGGAAGAGGAAGAACCCGACCAGGGTTTAAATACAAAAGTAAAAAGCCATTTGACAGTAGTGAGTTTGAATTGGTTTCAGAAGAGGAGATGACCTATCCGCAACCCTGGAACACACAACATGGATATTTCCATTTCTTTACAAAATATACAGGTGTGCGGCAGTTGTATTTCGAAACCAGCAAAGACGGTTTAAGCTGGACAGAAGATAAAATGCTGGCAGATATTCCGGTAAATGAAGGTGAAAAATCGGGCCATTATCAAACCAGTAATGTTTATGATGGAAAGATGGTTGGCACTTTTTTTAACCGGCACCCCAATGGAAATGTAGATAAAAGAACAGACTTGTATTACGTACAGTCTGCCGATTTTGGCAAAACATGGACGAGTGTAGACGGAGTTGAACTGGAACTTCCGCTTGTGCTCCGTGAATCTCCAGCAAGGGCAATAGATTACGCCTCAACAGGTAAAAATTTGTATTTAAAAGACATGGGTTTTGATTCTGTCGGAAACCCAATTTGTTTGTACATACGTAGCAACGGTCACGAACCCGGCCCGGCCAGCGCACCCTATGAATGGTGCATTACGAAATGGGATGGTTTTATTTGGCAAACTTTTGTAATAACTTCCTCAGATCATAACTATGACATGGGTAGCCTATATATTTCCGGTAAAGAATGGAAAATTGTTGGGCCAACCGAAAAAGGACCGCAAGAATGGGGCGTTGGCGGAGAACTGGCTGTATGGCAATCAAAAAATAAAGGAGAAAAATGGAAACGTATTAAAAGGCTCACTAAAAATAGTAAGAGAAGTCACGCTTATGTTCGTCGCCCGGTCAATTATAAAGCACCTTTCTGCTTTTTTTGGGCCGATGGAGACTCGCACAAGTTTAGTAAATCGGAACTCTATTTTGGTGATTTTGAAGGAAACATTTGGAAGCTGCCCTATGAAATGAAAAATGATTTCGAAAAGCCATTAAAAGTGAAATAATAATCTGTTTAAATAAGTAAAAATGACGCATCATAATTTGGGTACTCCTTTGAAAATATTTTTTCTGTTTTTTTTATTAATTACTCAAAATTTCTTTGCATTAACGCAAAACCATCCGCGCATTTACATTACCAATAATCAAAAGCAGGATCTAAAAACCCGCATCGAAAATTCAAAAAAGGTAAAAGATTTTATCGCCGAATTAGAAAAACAATTGACACCTTTTGTCGATAGGCATACAAGTGATTCGGAATGGATTGTTTCCCGTTTGCAAATGTATTGGGAAACCAAATATGAACGGGTGTATGTAAATGGGATGGATTTTTCTCATGGCGAAGGAAAAGCTCCGGTGCCCACGGTGCGTTTTTCCGGCTCGCGCGACTGGGCAACAGACTATTTGCAACCTGAACTAGAAGATATAAAACCATACCTGGATGATGAACGTGGTTTGTATCTTCAAAATGGTAAAAAAGACGGTCACCCCTGGGAGTGGGTACAAGCCTCGAAAACGGGCCATATTATTGAACGTATTAATCGGGAAATATTGGATTTGGCAGAAAATTCTGCATTCCTTTTTTGGTTAAAAGGAGACCAAAAATATGCTGTTTTTGCCTCCGATATTTTTATGAAATACATGGAAGGAATGTATTATCGGGAGCCTCCGCAAACATTCAAGAACCATGGAAATGCAAAATTAATGGGTTTGCAAACTTTCGAGGTAATTCACGAAGGAGTGATTGAACCGCTTACGGTTTGCTACGATTTTTTATATTCTTACTTAAAGGAAAACGATTCTGATTTAAAAATGATCCAAAATGTTTTCCGAAAGTGGGCCGACCAGGAAATTAAATATGGAGTGCCCGATAACAATTGGAATCTGATGCAGGCCCGGTTTATAACTTATTTATCCATTGCTTTGGAGGATGACCGGTTTTATGAAGACGGGAAAGGACAGCAATATTATATCGATCAGGTGTTAAATCAAAACTCTGAAAAACAAAAGGCTTTAAAAGATGTGGTGAAAAATTATGATCAGGAAACCGGAGTCTGGCCTGAGGTGGCTGGTTATAACATGTTGGTTTCGAATGATATGTTGGAAATATATTGCCTGATGGACAAAACCTTAAACAATAATCTTTTAGAGGAATATCCAATTGTTGAAAAAGCAAATCTGGTGATTTTTCAATACTTGTTTCCCAACGGCTTTACCGTTGCTTACGGTGATGCAAAACATTCCAGGCTTCGGTTTAATGCCCTGGAATTACTCATTACACAATACCAAAAATACGGAAAATCGGAAAAGGAAACGCTGCTTACCAAACAACTAAAGCGATTTATTGAAGATGGTGCTTACGATCGCGATAAAATTAAATCCCTTTTTCAGTTGTTTTTTTATGTGGAAGATTTAATGGATGTTCCGGCAGCAGAGTCATTCTCTGGGCTAGTAACTACAACTTTATATACACCTAATGTTAGTTGGGTAGTTCAACGAAATGGCAACAGTGTGGAAAATGGAATGATGATCTCTGAAAATGCTTCGCTGGGAAATCATTCGCACACCAACGGAGTAAACATTGAATTGTTTGCCAAAGGAATGGTAATTGCACCCGATTGTGCTGCCGGTGTAAGTTACTGGACCGAAGATCATCGTGATTATTACAGTCGTTTTGCAGCCCATAATACAGTAGTAGTTGATGGAGTTTCGGATTACCGAAACATGCGCGGAACTCAAGCATTTGAGTTGAATTCAATTTATCCGGCAACAACAAGTCCAAATCCGATAAACAGCGATTTTACTTATTCGGATGTAATTTTTACCGAACCCTCAACAGATGCAACTCAACAACGGGTAACCGGAACGGTACGAACCAGTGAAACCTCCGGATTTTTTATTGATATTTTCCGCTCCGCAAGAAATGATGGGATGGATAAAAAACACGAATATTTGTTTCACAGTCAGGGTGAACCAATTATTTTGACCGATTACAACGGGAAGGAAATTCCAACAAAAACAACGGATGAACTTTCATCGGCAAAAGGCGATTTGGTTGGCTACGATTATTTTGAACATAAAAGAACCGCTAAAGCCGACGATAATTTTATTGCTCAGTTTACTATGCCTTCAATTTTGGACGAAACATTGAAGGTGAATTTTTGGATGAAAGGACATGAAGACCGTGAAATATTTTGTGTTGAAGCTCCTTATTCAAGAGCAATTAACGTAGAAACCGTTCCAAGCGAATTGTATCATAAACAGCTACCAACCCTGATTGTCCGTCAAAAGGGTGAAGCGCGAACAAAACCTTTTGTAGCTATTATTGATGCTTTTAATGAAACTGACGGGAAGTCGGTAATCGGGGTCGATTACTTCAATTCAAAAAATGAAAATCCGGGTTTCGTGGGAATTCATGTTCAGTCTTATCCGAACAGACACGATTTTATTTTCAACAATGAAAATCCAAAATCGCAGAGTCTTTTTGAGAATGGACAATTAAGAGGAAGTTATGGAGTGGTAACCATAGAGGGAAAAGAATTTAAATCAATTTTAATGCATAATGGAACCGTGTTTGAGCATGGGTTTCTTAAAATAGAAATTCCTAATAATTACGGCGATGTGCTAATTAAACAAATTCCGGGAGGCTTTGAGATGGAATCTACTCATCCTTTTCAACTTACTATGCCGGTTCATGAAACTCTTACCAATTTTGCTGAATTAAAATCCGTAACGGAAAGTAAAGAAAAAGTATACAAGGGAACCGTCATTGATGAAGGAAAAATTAAAGTAGCAAGATTTGAATTACCTGCCTTAAACCGTATAAAACTTAAATTATTATACTCACCTAAAACTAATTAGACATGAAAAATTTAGTCATCGTTTTTCTGCTTTGCACATTTGCAATGAGCAGTTTTTCACAAGAAAAAAGAGATTTCCTTCAAAAGGAAGCAACAGAAATTGGTATCGCGCAAACGCTTGTAAAAGATTTTGCTGATCTTGGTTTTCCAACTTATCAAAGTCGTGATTTCTGGAACAGTATACCCAACGAAATGAAAGCCCAATATATTCAGGAGGGCGAGGAATATCTGGATTACGACTGGCCAACCGTAAAAGCAAGCGATTATATAGAAATTATTCGTTCCGGCGACCGGCGACAAGGTGCTTACGGTGCTCCACGAGCTGCATTGATGGCTTCAGTTATGGCAGAGTTAGTCGAAGGGAAAGGGCGCTTTATCGACCAGATTGTAAACGGTGTTTGGTATTACAGCGAGCAAACCTGGTGGGGATGGTCGGCGCATTTACCTGCACCAAAAGGATTGCCGGATATTAAAAATCCATCCATTGATTTGGGGGTTGGGGAAATTGCAAATATTCTTTCGTGGACCTGGTTTTTGTTTAAAGACGAATTTGATAAAATACATCCATTAATTTCGACCCGACTAAAAGATGAAATTATGTACAAGGCAGTAATACCTTACTACGAACGGGATGATTTCTGGTGGATGGGATTAGACGGTAGCAGGAATGTAAATAACTGGAATCCCTGGACCAATCATAACATGCTGACGACCATTTTAATCATGGAAGACGATTGGGATAAAAAAGTGGCAGGTGTAAATAAAGTAGTTCGTTCATTGGATCAGTTTATCAATATTTATCCGGCAGACGGTGGTTGTGACGAAGGTCCATCATACTGGGGAAGAGCAGGGGCTTCGATGTACCAATGCCTTGATTTGTTAAAAAGAGCGACCAACGACAGTTTTGATGTCTATGATAATCAGCTGGTTCAAAACATGGGGAGCTATATTTACAAAGCATACATCAATTATCCATATTTTATAAATTTTGCAGATGCTGACGCTACTACTGGCGGTCGTCCGCAAATTATTTATAGTTACGGAAAAGATATTGGTGACCCCGTTATGCAAAAGTTTGGTGCCTTTTTAGCTCAAAAACAGGATTGGGGAACAAAAGCCCCGGGAGGGAAAGTTGATGAACAGATGATGCAACTGATGCATTTGAATGAGATTGAAAATGCTACTGCCGAAGACGCACTAATCAGCGATTTTTGGTTGCCTGAGTTACAAGCTGCCGGAGCGCGGGACAAAGCGGGTTCTATAGACGGTTTCTTTTTTGCTGCAAAAGGAGGACATAATGCAGAAAGTCATAATCACAACGATTTGGGAACTTGTGTGATGTACTTTAACGGAAAACCTTGTTTAATTGACATCGGTCGTGAAACCTACACCGCTAAAACCTTTAGCAGCCGCCGGTATGAAATTTGGACCATGCAGTCTGGATACCATAATTTACCCCAAATTAATGGTGTTGATCAGAAAGAAGGTCGAAATTATGTTGCGAAAAATTCAACATTTAATGCTGATGCAAAAAAGGCTGTTTTTTCCACTGAAATTTCAGGTGCATATCCGGAATCTGCGAATGTGAAAAAATGGGTAAGATCTTATCAGCTAGATCGTAGTGAAAAATTTACTATTCATGACAATTACGAATTGAGTAAAGTATTGGAAGACCCAACAACCATTAATTTTATTACGTATTGTAAAGTTACCGAAGTTTCTCCCGGAGTATTGCAATTGAAAGGCGATGGATTCGCGTTAAACTTAAAATACAATAAGAAAATAGTTTCGCCTAAAATTGAGTTTAATGAAGTTACTGATAACGGACTTAAAAGATATTGGCCGCATGGAATAACCCGAATTATTTTGGAAGTTAAAAATCCGGAATTAAAAGGCAAAAATGAGGTGGTAATAACAGAGATTAAATAAGATCTAAATTATTAGGAATGACGAAAGTACACATGTTGTTTGGTGGGATTATTATGCTATTTGTTTGCAGTTGCAGCAATAATACAGAAGTCCAGTATATTTCAAAGAACGAACAAAATTATATTATTGAAACGGCCACCGCTTATCTCGATAGTGTGCCGGTAACGGTAACATCTGCCTTTACTGAACGAAGTGCCGGAGGAATCCATGATTTTTATTCTGAAGGTGATTATTGGTGGCCGGATCTGGAAAATCCGGATGGCCCTTATATTCGAAAAGACGGGCAAACCAATCCAGAAAATTTTGTAGCGCACCGGCTGGCCATGATTCGTTTGAGCCAGATTGTGAGCATGCAAACTTCGGCATATTTATTAACCGGAGATGAGAAATTTGCACAAGCCGCGCAAAAACATTTGGAAGCCTGGTTTGTAAATCCGGAAACACGGATGAACCCCAGTTTACTATATGTGCAGGCAATAAAGGGCCGGTTTACCGGACGTGGTATTGGAATTATCGATGCCATTCATTTTACCGAGGTCGCACGCTCCATAGAAATTCTGGAGCAAAACAACATTTTGCCCGAAAGATCATTGTCAGCAATCAAAAATTGGTTTAGCAAATTGGTAACCTGGTTAACCACTCATCAATATGGTATTGATGAAATGAACACTAAAAATAACCATGCAACTTGTTGGGTAATGCAGGTGGGGGCTTTTGCCAGGCTTACAAATAATACCGAAGTTTTGGAGATGTGTCGAAATCGATTCAAAACAATTCTTTTACCCAATCAAATGGCGAACGATGGATCGTTTCCATTGGAATTAAAACGAACAAAACCTTACGGATATTCACTCTTTAATTTAGATGCATTTATGAATTGTGCTGAAATTCTTTCGGATAAAAACAATGATCTATATGAATTTACAACACCCGCAGGACAGAATATGAAATTGGGAGCGGACTATATGTTTCCGTATGTAAAGGATAAATCAAGCTGGAAATATGAACCCGATGTAATGTATTGGGATAAATGGCCGGTAAGACATCCATTTTTGTTGTTTGCCGGAAAAGCGTATAATAATGAAGAATTTATTGAAACGTGGAAAACTTTAGACGGTTATCCAAAAACGCAGGAAGTAATAAGGAATTTGCCCGTTCGAAATCCGATGATTTGGTTGTTCAATGAACCGGTTAAATGATATGCCGTATCCAATGAAGATGATAAAAAATATCGGTATTGTTTTACTTGTATTAGCTGGTTTCCATTCGTTTGCAGAAACATATATGGTTCGAACCCAAACTGAATTTGATCAGGTTCAGAAACAGGCCGTTTCCGGCGATTCAATTGTCTGGGGAAAAGGGAGTTATTCGAATGTTAATCTTAGTTTAGAGACCGACGGTGTTTTTTTTGTGGCCGAAACATCGGGGGTAGTAACTTTTACCGGCAGTTCTGTTTTGGCGGTAAGCGGAAATGGAAATACGCTCATCGGGTTTCAATTTGTGAAAGGAAAAATTAAAGGCGATGTGGTTGATATCTCCGGAAATAATAACACCATTCAGCAAGTTAATATTGAAGCCTATGATTCGCATTATTATTTGCGTATCCGGCCAAACTGTCAATACAACTCAATTCTCTATTGTAATTTTGAAGCGAAACCCGAAACAAAGGAATCATCCGTAGTTCAGGTGGAAGCAACAGAAGGACAGCCCGGGTATCATTTAATTTCACATTGCTCTTTTAAAAACCATACTGCCCCACCCGATGCGGGAGGCGATTTTGGTATCGAAGCACTTAGAATTGGTTACAGTTATCAGCGTACTTTTATTAGCCGGACTATTGTTGAATATTGTTATTTCGAAAAATGCAACGGCGATTACGAGATTATTTCGTGCAAGGCCTGCGAAAATATAATGCGCTACAACACTTTCCGTAACAACGGACCGGCGCATCTTACTTTGCGACACGGCAGCAGAAATATGGTATATGGGAATTTTTTCCTTGCAGGTGCAGGTCTCCGAATAAAGGAGGGGCAAAATCATGCGGTTATCAATAATTATTTTGATACCGGTAAACATATGGCGATACAAATTCAAAATCATCACTTCGACCCGGTTGATACGGTGAATATTTCAAATAATACCTTTATAAGTTGTTCTCCTTTGCAACTTGGAGGAGAAGGGGAGTATCCGCCACGAAATGTTTCTTTGGCTAACAATATTTTTTCTTCATCGGTAAACCCTGTTTCTATTGATCCTAGCAATACAGAATCATGGCAATCAAATTACATTAAAAACGGCAATAATATCAATTCAGGGAAAGTTAAAGTTGCTGAATATCGTTTCGTACAAAATAAAACCGGATTGTATGAAATAGAAGCTGCAAAAGAAGCATTTGCCGATTTTGTTTCGTCTGAACTATTTATATTTGAAATTCCGGAATTAGACGATGATTCCAGTGTTGGATTTGATATTATGAAACAAGTAAGAGGCAATAATTCCAACGATTTACCCGGCAGTTATTTGCCTTCAGAAAAATATGGATTAAAATTTTATGCTACGGCAGATAACACTGGGCCGGAATATTTGCAGTAAATAAATAGGCCTAAAAATTATAAAAATGAACCTGTTAAAAGAACTTATTTTATGTTTTGGATTGACTCTTTTTTTTAGTGCATGCAACGCTGAAAAAATTGATATTCCAATTGACCAGTCGGATAGGGAAATGCATCATCCTTTTTTAATTGTACAAAAAGATCAATTCCAGGAATTAAGAGATAAGGCGGTTGTTGAGCCATGGAAGTCGATGAAAGAGGATGCAATAGCTCGCTCTTCATCGGGTTGTGACAGTGAAGCGTATGATTTACAGTATTATATTGGAGCTGCTGCTTTGGCTTACATATTAGATGAGGGAAATAATAAAATCCATGCAACCCGGGTAAAGGAGGCTATTTTGAATCACTATTCAACGCTGAAAGTAAAAGATGGTGGTGATTGGGGAGGGGTAGTACCTCCGATGGGCTCGTTTTTCTCCGCAATTTTAGCATTGGATATTGTTTATGATGCGCTTTCGATGGACGAAATTAACGCTTGCGAGAATGTAATTAAAAATCAGATTTTTAAAATTGACAGAAAAGGTTCCTGGGTAGATGTAAGGTATGGAACTCATGGTACATGGGATATATACAAAGGAGACCGAACAACTCCCGATGATAATTATTACAACGGTATTTTGCATCAAATAACTCCTGATGGAGTTAGCCCTGTTACCAATCATTATGCATGGGAGAGAGTTGGCGGTGGAAATAGTCGGGTGTCAAAATCGGGTTATATGGATGTGTTGGAATTTACCGGAATAGACACCCGCTATTACCATAACGAACAAATTCAGAAATTTCAACGCTGGTTGTTTGGTTCCAGTGTAAATTGTGCAAAAGAGATGGCTATTTTTGGGGATATGTTGCCTACTCAGGGAATTAGCAACGATATGTTACACCGCCGTGTTGTGAATTTCGATATGGAAGCCGCTGGTTATGCCGCGTGGTTTCATAAGGGAAGACCTGCAATCGGACACATTCTCACCTACATAGTACCTAAACAAGCTTTGCCAGAACCAGTTGTTCCTTCTAGTAAAATTTTTCAAAATGGGGGAGCGTTTTTTCGCGAAAAAGAAGACAACCTTAATGGTTTGCATGCCGTTTTGTATAACATTAAATCGCAGGACGAGTGGCACACCCACAACGAAGTAAATGGGTTAGGGCTATCAGCTTATGGAAATCGCTTGCTTGTAAATGGTGGTCGTTTGGGAGAACCTACTCGCTCGGCTGAATTAAATAATACCTTAACAATTAATGGAGAAAATCATAAAGCACGAATTGGAGGTGGAATTGTTGAAGGATTTACAACTGAAGGGCTGGATTATGCCGTTGGGGCAGATGGTTTGGCATTAAAAGAAGAGCATAATCGAAATCTGATTTTGGTACATGCCAACGATGGAGCAAAAGGGTATTCCATAACTTTTGACGAAGTAATAGGTGCTGGTTCTGAGAAGGTAAATAATTATCTTCATCCGGCTAATCAATCAAGTGTTGTGGAAACAGTTGCTTTAGCCGAATACACAGCTTCAATCGATCACTACCCAACAGTAAATGGAGTAAATATTACCATCTATTATGTAACTCCCCCGGTTACAGTAAATATAGAAAAATCGAAATCCGCGGTTCCAGAGCGTTATCCGGGATATCCCGACCACAATCGTTTAGAAGCAATTTACGACATAGATAATGTTGGCAATAAAAATCTGGCTACCATTATATTTCCACATAATACAAGCAATCCAAAAGCAGATTTTCAAAAAATATCGGGAGGGGATTTTAATGCATGTTCCGTAACTCAGGGGAATATTATAGATCTTATTTTTGAGGCTTCTGCTGAACATCAGATTGTTTCAAATGAAATAGAGTTTCAGGCTGAATTTTGTATGACAAGAAAAATTGGGGATTCTGTTCCTTTTTATTTGGTTAGAAATGGAACCTCTTTTTTATCAAATAATGTAGGATTTGAATCAGATAATCCGCTTACTATCTATGCCAGAGGAACTGAAGGTGTTATAATTTCTAAAAGTTCGAAAGTGAAAATAATTGGTTTAGAAATGGGAACGGTTCAATTCGACTCCTCTGTTTCTGTTCTGAGCTCTGGGAAGGATTTTATTGAAATTCAACTTCCTGTAGGGACTTCTTATTTTAAATAATATTTTTTTCATGATGAACAAGAATCAAAGATTGCTGTATCGCACCTTGCTATTTAATCTCTTTTAGATTCTTTCCTTGGCCGCTTGCGACGCATTTTAGTTTATTTTGTTAATCCGTTTGCTTGCAGCAGTGTAGTTCATTAGTTAAAAATTTCATGATATTTTCACCAACCTATACTAATGTCACAAGTATAAGAAAGTAAAAATTTGATACTCACTCATATTCAAAGCTTTGTGTGCAATTGATGGGAGATGCTCAAATATCTACTTTTACTTATGTTAGTAAATGAAGCTAAGTATAAGCTTTCGCGGTAGAATGACCTTGAATCATAAAATTAAAAGTTATGTCATTACAAGGTCAAAAAACTACAACTACATCAATGGACTGGGATCAGTTCAAGTCTCTTATCTCAAAATTGGAACGTGATGGTGAAAACAAGTATTGTTTATTGATTTCTATCGGTGTCTTTACAGGCCTTCGAATTGGAGATCTACTTCAACTTCGGTTCAGTCAATTTGAAAATACCGAAACTTTTACCATCGTTGAAACGAAAACAAAAAAGACCAGAAAAATCAAGATTAACCTTGATTTGAGTATTCTTTTAGAAAGAATAAAAAAAAGATTGGTGCTATCTAACAGCAACCAATTTATTTTCGTTAACCGTTATGGAACAAAACCAATTGACAGAAGCTGGGTCAATGTAAATTTGAAACGAATCTTCAAAAAATACAATATTGAAATTGAAGGGAATATTTCTTCCCACATGTTCCGAAAAACACTTGGAAATAGAGTATTGAAATTGAATAATTATTCCAACGAATCTATCGTTTTATTAATGGAGCTTTTTGGTCACAGCAGTATGGCAATTACAAAAAAGTATCTTGGCATAAGGGAAAGAGAGATTCTTGATGTTTATGATTCGTTAAGGTTATAATACTATTAAATTCACAGAATCATTTTTTAAATAAAATTTAGTTTAAATACTGCGTTTAAATCGCTGCAATATGGATACTGTGTCCGGCCATAAGACAAATGACATATCAGTAAATTGTATGTAAATATGTATGCAAGAATAAAAAAGTCGCTGCAAATATTTAATTTACAGCGACTTAGTTTTTAAGTCAGTACCCGGAGGGGGAATCGAACCCCCACTCCGTTGCCAGAACTGGATTTTGAATCCAGCGCGTCTACCTATTCCGCCATCCGGGCAAACTTCCTTT
>JABMPI010000715.1 GCA_013203755.1 Bacteroidota bacterium | reverse complement strand
TCCCTGGTTCGATTCCAGGTGGCACCACTCCTTAAAAAGGTAAATAAGTAAAAGCGAACATCGTTAAGATATTCGCTTTTCTTTTTAGGAAATATTTTGGAAAGAATTCGGATTGAGTTTATAACGTTATCAACTCAAAACCCAAGGCTTACAAACCCAATATTTCTGTTGCTCTTAGTTTATCTCGTTTCTTACTGTTTCTGTTTATCCCATTTTTTCCAGAACAAACTTAACTCTGCCACCTTTTCAGGATACTTCTTTGCCAGATCGTTCATTTCTACGGGATCGGTCGATAAATTATACAGCTCCCAATTATTTCCTTTGATTTTCACCAACTTCCATTTACCTTGCCGCACTGCTGCACCCTTCGCATGTTGCCAATACAAAACATCATGAGCTTCCCGCTCTTCTCCTCGAAAAACAGGAACAAAGCTTCTTCCATCGGTTGCAGCAATCGATTTCCCTTGATATGTATCTGGATACTCAACACCTGCTGCATCCAGCACGGTGGGCAGAAGATCGATAACATGTCCGGTCTGGTGTGTGATCTGTCCGCCATCCTTTATCACATCGGGCCATTGTACGATAAGTGGCACACGAATCCCTCCTTCATGATCATACTGTTTGAACAATCGAAATGGGGTATTGCTTACATTTGCCCATCCCCGACCATAACTTTGCCACGTATCTTCCGGACCAGGCATGATCTCGGTCAGGTTACCCACCCGCATGGGTTTTCCATCTCGAGTGCTTGCATTCAAAAATGGGCCTTTGCGGTCTGGTGTATACTCTACATGGCATCCGCCATTGTCTGCCACTACCATCACTAGTGTATTGTTCAGCCTTCCTGTATTTTCCAGTGCTTTCAGAATACGACCAATCCCCTGATCCATTACTTCTATTTGAGCTGCATAAACCTGCATCCTGCGCTGTTCCCATTCCTTATTCCTTACGTCTTCCCAAGCTGGCACCTGAGAATCCCGTTTGGAAAGTGATGTATTGGACTCCACCACTCCAAGCTGTTTCATGTGCTCAAGACGAAGTTCGCGAAGCTTATCCCAACCCATAACATATCTTCCCTTATGTTTCTCTACATCTTCTGCACGAGCATGAAGCGGCCAATGTGCCGCGGTGTATGCCGTGTAGAGAAAAAGCGGTTTATCCTTTGGTGTATCTGTTATATATGCAACTGCATTGTCACTGATAGCATCGGTGTAATAAAAATCTTTATTCTCCCATTCTTTTTCCGCCGGATTTCCGTCGCGGGTAAGAGTTAAAGGGGCAAAAAAGCTGCCGCACCCCTGAGGAGTTCCGAAAAAGTGACTAAATCCGCGTTTGAGAGGAGCATTTCTATCTTGTATTTTTTCTCCATCGTTATGCCATTTACCAACGGCGTAACTGGGATATCCGGCAGTAGCCAGCACCTCAGCAATAGTTACATTGTTTCCTTTGTTATAGCCCCGAATGTGATATCGTCCGGTAAGCAGTGCTGCGCGGGAAGGAGCACACATATTCTCTGTATAGTAATGCGTAAAGCGAATTCCCCGAGCTGCAATTTTATCTATATTAGGAGTTGGAATTTCTCCTCCATAACATCCAAAGTCAGAATAACCAACATCATCGGCAATAATAATTACAATATTGGGCAACTCACTTGCTTCAGCCGTAATAAAAGAACTCCACATTACAGCTATAAATAATCTAAACAGGCTCTTCATTTTTACCTTATTTTTAATTATACAGATTGAATTTCAACATGAGTAAAATCAAATCAAAGTATTTTCAATATTCAATTGGTACTAGTCCCAATACTCCGTAACCACTTTCTGCAAATCCGGATACACATCATCGCTGTCGTTATATTCGGCCTTGAGGCGAAGCAATTCGAGCTTTAGTTTCTTTGTTACTTCATTGTATTCGGGATGGTTGTACACATTATTTACTTCCGTAGGATCGTTCTGTAAATCGTATAATTCCCAGCCTGGTGGTGTGGGCTTGTCGATGGAACCACTACTACCAAGCGACAGGCCATAAAAGAACACCAGTTTGTAGCGATCAGTTCTCACACCATAATGTCCGGGAATTTGATGGTGAGCCAGATGCATCCAGTAGCGATAGTATACCGAGGTACGCCAGTCATCCGGCTTCTTTCCGGTTTCCAATATGTCACGAAAGCTTTTACCCTGCATGACATCTGGCACAGGAAGATTCGCAAAACTGAGCAGTGTTGGAGCGAAATCAATATTTGCACATAAGGCTTGCGTATTGCTGCCTGCAGGTATTTCCCCCGGAAGGCGAGCGATAAACGGCATGCGAAAAGCCTCCTCAAAAATCCAACGCTTGTCGAAATAGTCATGTTCTCCAAGGAACATTCCCTGATCCGAGGTATAGACAACCAAGGTATTTTCGGTTAGTCCTGCCTGATCCAGATAATCCAATACGCGCCCCACGTTTTCGTCGACTGCTTTAACGCAGCGCAGATAGTCTTTAAGGTACTTTTGATAGACGGCCTGAGTCTGTTCTTTTTCATTCAGTCCGCTTATATCGATGGGTCCCGCATTCCATTTTTTACTACTAACATCATCAATCATGTTGCGACGTGGAGCGAGTCGGTGTGAGATTGAAGTACCAAACGTTCGGCTCGCCTCTGAGCGATGACTAAAGTCCTCCCAAAGACTAGCTGGCTCCGGAATCTCAACATTCGAGAGAAAGTCTAAATGACGCTTCGCCGGCTCCCACCTGCCATGAGGAGCCTTGTGGTGGAGAAACAAAGCAAATGGTTTGTCGGACTTACGCTTTATTAACCAATCCAACGCATAGTCGGTAACCAAATCGGTATAGTAGCCCATTGTCTTCTGTTCGTCTTTTTTTACAATGTATGGAATCCCAATTTCTTTGAATACCGGATTGTAATACGAACCCTGTCCCTGTGCGACTTTCCAGTAATCGAAGCCGAAAGGTTCCGTTTTTAAATGCCACTTGCCAAACAATGCAGTTTCGTAACCTCCGGCACGCAACAAGTCTGCAACGTTGACCGCATCTGGCGGGATCGCATCCGAGAGCGTCTTGACACCGTTAGTATGACCATATTGTCCGGTTAAAATACTGGCCCGGCTTGGCGTACAGATAGCATTCACACAATAAGTACGATCCATGCGCATTCCTTCCTTTGCCAGGCGGTCGATATTCGGAGTTTTAAAAACTGTGGTCAGGTGACTTCCATAGGCACTAATAGCATTGGTAGCATGATCATCGGCCATGATAAACACAATGTTTGGTCTGGAATGTTCTGTTTTTGTCGCTTTAGTTTCACAACTATTTAGAAGGACTATTAATGACAAGAATGTTAAAAACCTCATATTCAATTTATAAATATTAATTTTGTCTAAATTAATATTTAAATCAAAAGGTTACATTAAAGTTGCCATAAGCACTCTTTTTTATAATCGAATTAAATAGAAAAAGATATCGGTTAAAGGTAGTTATGTGAAAAATGTCAAGTATTATTCAAATTTACATTTTATAATATTTGCGCTTCAACTCCTTTCTTTTTACATCTAATTAGCCAAATACACAAACACAGTAGTTGCGAATTATATAGTCTTTGCAAGAAAACGCCAAATACTACGTTACTCTCGTTTTGAAAACAGTCATTTACAAAAGTAAATTCCTTGATTTTCAAAACTTCGAAAGCCTTGTCTTTGACCTTTTCTCATCAAAGACTTGAAAAAAAAGGAGTTTTCTTGCGGGAACTATATAGGATGAAATTCATATAACTACAAATACTTCCTTTAATCAATTTGAATTGTTTATTTTGTATTTGAAACAGAAAACAGTGGCTAATAAAAATAAAATTAGAAAAATGAAAATTGTGATACTAGACGGATACGCGCTAAACCCCGGAGATTTGACATGGCAAGGAATTGAAAATTTAGGAAGTTGTACATTTTACGACAGAACTTCTCCTGAATTAACCGTTGAACGTGCAAAAAAAGCTGATGCTGTGTTTACGAATAAGGTTATTCTGGATGAAAATATTCTTAATCAACTGCCTAATTTAAAATACATTGGAGTTTTAGCTACCGGTTACAATGTGGTTGATATTGCAGCTGCGAAGAAAGCTGGAATTACAGTAACAAACATTCCTGCATACAGCACAACTTCGGTTGCTCAAATGGTTTTCTCGCATATTTTAAATTTTGCACAAAATATCTCCATTCATGCCACTTCCGTTTCTTCGGGCGAATGGGCCGAAAGTATAGATTTTGCTTATTGGAAAACACCACAAATAGAACTGGCTGGAAAAACTTTAGGCATTATCGGTTTTGGGCAAATTGGGCAAGCTGTGGCAAAAATTGGGTTGGCTTTTGGGATGAACGTTATTTTCAACAACCGAAGCAGAAAAGAAGTTAATTTCGAGGCAACACAAGTGGAATTATCGGATCTACTTTCTAAGAGTGATTTTATAAGTATCAACTGCCCGTTAACCGATGAGAACACTGGTTTCATTAACAAGTCAACCATCTCGCAAATGAAGCCCACTGCCTTTTTGGTGAATACTGGTCGTGGTCCATTAATTAATGAACAGGAATTAGCCGATACATTAAACGAAGGAATAATAGCAGGTGCAGGGTTAGATGTTTTGGCGGTGGAACCTGCAAAAGCAGACAACCCCTTAACAAAAGCCAAAAACTGTTTTATAACTCCTCACATTGCTTGGGCAACTATTGAAGCCCGCACAAGATTAATGAATATTGCAACTGGAAATCTAAAGGCTTTTACCCAAGGGAATCCGATAAATGTGGTGAGTTAAAAGTCAGTGAAATTCATATTAAAAATAATTCCACACCATATCTATAACATTTATCGCTTAACAGTTTTACAATATATTAGAGGTATTTCTCTTTCATCTTTACTCGAAAACCAGAAGGAGTAAATCCTGTTTTTTTACGAAAAATTCGGGTAAAATAAGAAGGATCCTCATAATTAAGTTTGTAAGCTACCTCTTTATTACTTAAATCGGAAAACAATAAAAGTCGTTTTGCTTCTAAAATTAAACGTTCAATTATAATTTCACTTGACGTTTTACCGGTTACAGTTTTTATTGCACGATTAATTTGAATTGGCGACTCACCCATTAATTCAGCATACTCCTTTACATGATGAATTTGATCGTAATATTTATCCACCAACTGGTTAAATCGATAAACGATATTTTTCATGGTCCCACTGGGTTCATTTTGTGTTGTAACCAATTTTGAAAAATTCTGTCTCAGCTTCAGAAAAAATATTTTTAAGTAGGAAATTATAATTTCTTCCGAATCAGAATCACTTTCAACCAACTCTTTTTCAATGTATTTTACCAATTGATGAAACTCCTCAAACAAGGCCTTGTTTAGGTTTAAAATTGGACCATTCTCAAGTTTCGTAACTAAGGGATAACCCGGAATAATTTCTAAATTTTGAAAACGTAAATTATAGAATTCTTCAGAAAAAACTACCAGATAACCTTTGTAAACTTCTCCTCTTTTTATTAAATGAACTTGTCCAGGCCTTAGAAAATGTATGCTTGGTGATGTAATTGGATGGTTAATAAAATCGATTTCATGTTCGCCAGTGCCATCAGTAAAAAAGCACATTTCGTAGTAACTGTGTTTGTGTGGCAAATTGGTTTTATGCGGGTAATCTTCTCTTTGTATTTTGCTACCTTCCACCCGATAAATCTCAAATTCGAGTTTCTCATTTTCTTGAAACCGCAATTCATAAACAGGAATTTTCTCCAGCATATTTTGTTTAATTCAGTAGGCTAAATATACGTTGTTTATCCAACTTTCAAAAATAGTTAAGAATCATTAAACCCCTGACTTTTATCTGCTTTGTTGAAACATTAATACAACTACGTCGTTCTATACTCAATGCAGATAGCTTTTCGGGAATTGAGCAAAGCGAAATCACGAATACCAATT